>JAYRRJ010000050.1:0-4046 GCA_041910135.1 Candidatus Levyibacteriota bacterium | reverse complement strand
TATTTCCGCCGTTATCACTTGTACTTTCGTGTTCGTGTATTACTTCTACCATACGCACCTCCTTCCATTAAGATAGGAGCATTTTGGCAATTTGAAATAAAAAAAAGACTTGAACAATGTATGATTAAAGTAAGCAGTTCATGCTATATGAATACACTTGCATTGGCTTTCTCGGCTTCAAATATTGGTCCAAAAAAATTTCAAAGCATTCTCAATCATTTCGAGAGTCTTGAGAAAGCATGGGTGGCAGACGAGTACGAATACGAAAAAATTGGAATTACACAAAAAACGTATAAGACTTTTGACGAATTCAGAAAAAAGTTTAAAAAAGAAAAATACGAGAAAGAACTTTTAGAAAAGCGTGTTTCCTTTATTTCGTTTCTTGATAAGAAGTATCCGAAGGTGCTTAAAAAATTGGAATCTCCGCCGATAGGACTGTTCCTCAAGGGTAATGTTGAATTACTTTCTGAAAAATTATTAATTGGGGTTGTGGGAACAAGGAAAATAACCTCTTATGGAAGAACGGCCACAGAAAATATTACATCCGGTTTGGTAGAGAGCGGGGTAGTTATAGTTTCGGGGCTCGCTCTGGGAGTCGATGGAACAGCACATAGGACTGCTGTTGCAAACGGAGGCAAAACGATTGCAGTCCTTGCGTGTGGGGTAGACTGCTGTAGGCCCTCGGAACACTATAGTCTTTATCAAGACATTTTGAAAAATAATGGCCTTATTATTTCAGAATATCCCTTGTCACTACCGCCTCAAAAAGGAACATTTCTGGCCAGAAATAGAATTATTGCGGCGTTGTCCAATGGTGTTTTAGTAACAGAAGCAGCAGAAGATAGTGGGTCACTGGTGACGGCCGAGTGGGGGTTTGCGTTAGGTAAAAAAGTTTTTGCAGTTCCGGGTCCGATAACGTCCCGAATGTCTGATGGAAGTTTAAAATTGTTAAAGCAGGGTGCAAAACTTGTCACGGATAGGAACGATATTTTGGAGGAATTTAATATAAGTGGAATCAAGAGGGAAGTTTTGAAACTAAAAAATCTCACAAGTGTAGAAAGGAAAATAATTGAGCATCTTCAGAACGAGCCGATGAGCATAGATGAAATATCAAAGAAAATTTCGCTGCCGATTTCGAAGTTGTTTACAATTATTTCCCGTCTTGAACTTAACGGTATGGTAATAAATGATGCGGGAAAGCTTCGTATCAAGTGAGGGCTTCGATGTGGTCTGTTACTCCTGCACGTGTTCTGGCGAGCAATATTTTGTGGTTTGGAAGTTTCATCCATTCCTGCATCCACGGTTTCTGACCGAGTTCAACTGCTAAATCCAATGATGTATCCAGGTTCGAGGTTTCGATAAGCACAGTATTGAGTCTGGCAAAATCTTTGTCTGTATCGTGGTTGGCCGTACTGTTATGTATCGCAAAATGTGCCTGATTGAGGGCTTCATGCATACTCGCCTGATCGACTATATCTCCTCCATCGATGCGTTCTCTTCCAAATCTGAGGCTAAAGAATGTGCCGGGTAATCCAAATATTTTGGGATAGCGGATTCTTGCAGGCTTTGTGCTGGTTGAAAGAAGAAGAGTCTTTGGGTTCTGGACTTCCTGCGCCTTCGTGAAGTCAGGGAATCTCCCCCTCAATTGTTCCAGGTGAGCCATGTTATCCATCACGAGTTGCGCAAAAACATCAGGCAAAGCTTCTATGGGAAGCTCGGGAACGCCGTTTTCATATATTCTCCGAGGATCATAGCCTCCTTCAAAAAGAAGATGGTACGGTATTGCCGATTCTCCAACGACATTTCCTCTTTCATTTACATTGAACCATGCTAAAGGCTTGAGCTGTCCTGTGATATGGTCCTGCGCTGTTGCAAGAACAGGTTTTCTTGTAACATCCGCGAGTCGTCCTGCGCGATAAAGAGAATTAACAACAACATCTTCGTGTGGGACATGATTTCTGATGAATTCTTGAACATCTCCCTCTATCGGCCCGCCATTTTTTTGTGCTGCCTTGCCTGCCCGCCCTCCACAACCGGGAGGGTTTTCGCCCCTTTTGGCAAGTTTGCTTGAATAGTGCGATTCCGTAACAATAGCCTGTACTTTAGGGTCTTGATAGACTCTGTCAAATGGTTCTATGGGTCCGCTTGCGGCAATCGAGGGAAGAATGACTTTGGTTTCAGGTTCGTCCTCAAAAGAACGAGAATCACTACACTTGTCAATTACTATTAACTTGTGGTTTTCTCTTGTGTCGCGCCACAGTGCAATTCCTTGTTGGGCTTCGGGGCTATGGTTATCCGCCAAAAGTGTTTCTCTTGTGACATTTATGCCTTCACGCTCACCCAAAAGAGAAGGTCTTGGGCCTATTTCAACCGCCCCTCCAAAGGAGGTTCCCGGTGCGTCTTGTGCTGCTTGTTCAAATCGTCCAAATTCAATCACAAGTAGTTATTTTAGTCCTATAGAGTGAGTCAGTCAAGAGCTGTATCACTTGTAAATTTTTCGAGTTGGATTATAATAATCATTTGTATGTCACAAGTCGGAGAAACATTTTTCACCTCAGTCGGGTGCATGGACGGACGTGTTCAAAAAGCAGTTAACCGTTATGCATCCCTTATCTTTGGCGCAGAATACGCCGATACCGTCACAAAGGCAGGGTTAGACGGACTCTTTGCAGCAAAAGTTATCGATGAAACACTATACGAGTCTGTAAAGAGCATGGTGCTTGTTTCAGTCGACAAACATCACAGTTATGGCATAGTCGTTCATGGGCATGAAGGTTGTGCGGGTAACCCTGTTGAAGATGCTCAGCACAAGAAAGACATCAAAAAATCCGTCGAAGTGATAAAAAAGATGGTGCGAGGGAAAAAAGTTGAGGTAAGAGGAGTGTATATAAAACTTGCGCCCCGTGTAAAAGTAGTCGAGGTGGTGTAGTGCCCTTGACCTTTGAGCGTAGATTTGCTAAACTACACAGGTCCTAAGACAGTGAGTGTGTGACAGACAGAAATCTCACCGAGGAAAACATCAATTTTCAACGTCTTGGGGAAGACGTTTTTTTTTGGGAAAATCACTATGCCAAATCTAAAAAATCAACAATCATTAACCGAAATTAAAGAAAAGCTTAAAAAAGCTCAGGCTGTCTTTTTGGTTGACTACACCGGTCTTACTCATCTTCAACTTGAGGAATTCAGGCATGATTTGGCAACAGCCAAAGCAGAAGCAGCCGTTCTTAAAAATACCCTCGTTAATATTGCGTTAACAGAGAAGAAGATCGATGCAACTGACCAGTTAAAGGGTCCCCATGCAGTCATTTTTGCATATGAAGACCCAATTGCTACTGCAAAAACCATACTTGCATTCAACAAAAAATATCAACTTCCCGTAATCAAATTCGGAATTTTTGAGAATGCAATAATTGATGAGGGAAAAATTACCCAGCTTTCGACTATTCCTCCAAAAGAGGTGCTTATTGCAAAGCTTTTGGGACTTTTGAATTCACCAATTACCAGTTTGGTATACGACTTAAATTTCAATATTCAGAAACTCGCTCAATTGTTAAAAGCAATTGAAGAGAAGAAAGGAAAATCCGTATAAAGATTGGAGGTGACGACATATTATGGCAAAAATGAACCAAGAAGATTTACTAAAAGCAATTGAAGAAATGTCAGTTCTCGAACTTTCAGAGCTTGTAAAAGCATTGGAAGAGAAATTCGGAGTCACAGCAGCAGCACCTATGATGGCAGCAGCACCAGCAGGTGCAGCGCCAGCAGGAGAAGCGGCAGGCGAAGAAGCAGAAGAGCAGACTATCTTTAATGTCGTCATCACTGCCTCCGGAGCAAATAAATTGGGCGTAATTAAGACTTTGCGAGAATTAGCCCCAACTTTGGGACTTAAAGAAGCAAAAGACTTAGTTGATGCAGCTCCAAAAGAAGTTTTGATGCAAGTAAATAAAAAGACTGCCGACGAGGCAAAGGAGAAACTTACTGCTGCGGGTGCAACCGTAGAATTAAAATAATCCTGAACTTTTTAAAACTAAAAAACCCTCCCAAGT
>JAYRRJ010000049.1:0-12999 GCA_041910135.1 Candidatus Levyibacteriota bacterium | reverse complement strand
GAGAACGAAATATGACATCGAATCCGTGAATGGCATTTATGCTCCCAAACACAAATTCAACTCCTTTCTTTCTGTATGTTTCTAAAAGTTGGGGGTCAAAGTTTTCCTCTCCTTTTTCATCAAAAACCGTGATTTTTGATTCGGTTAAAAAATCGCATACGCTTTGGCCCTCAACACCAAACCCAACAACTGCTACTTTTTTGTCCCTAAATTTCTCCATCATAAAGAGATGTGCTCTGCCTCAATTGTACCATCCAAAAGTTTTTTTGCGACCGTTTCAAACTTTATCTTGTTCCCGGTTGTAAAAAACATATCATTTTGCTTTTGCGTTGAAAGCAAGCGCTCGTTTTCCAAAACTTGCTTAAGCCTTCTTGCCACCGCACCCCCCGAATCGGCAACCAGAACGTCTTTGCCAACAATGTTTTGGATTTGATTCTTCACAAACGGGTAATGCGTGCATCCAAGTGCAATAGCATCTACATTTTTCCCAAGTAACGGCTTTAATTCGTCGTTTAAAATACCCATAACTTCTTCTGAATCTCTTCTCCCTTCCTCAATTAGGTCCTCCAGGTGGGTTTCTCCGATGGTAAGTACGGTCTTATCGCTCGCGAACTTTTTAATCAAGTCCTCCAAATACTCACTTTTTGAAGTTGCTGGCGTTGCAAAAACCGCAATAACACCCGTCGCTGTTGCCTCAGAAACAGTTTTTATTACCGGAACAACCCCAAGAATAGGAAGGTTGAATTCTCTCCTCATTTCCTCAATTGTCATAACCGTTGCAGTGTTGCAAGCAATAACAACAGCCTTAATGTTTTTATTCGTAAAAAACTTAATGATTTTTTCCGCTCTTTGAGTCAATTCCTCTTTTGTCTTAGAGCCATATGGCATAAATGCCTGGTCAGCAACATACACGGTGGTTTCGTTAGGCAAAAGGTGGTGAATTTCTGCCAAAACTGAAAGACCGCCCACTCCCGAATCAAAAACGCCAATGGGATTATTATTCATTAACAGAGTGTGGGTAAGATTTGCCTATTCATGAAAATGTCATACTACTAAATTTAGTAGCTGGAGTGGGGAGTTCGCAATTCTGCACACAGAATCGTCGTCCCCTCTTCTCAGCGTTACATTCAAATTTGATACGAGTAGCTGAGGAGGGGTTCGAACCCTCGACCGCCGCGTTATGAATGCGGTGCTCTAACCAGCCGAGCTACTCAGCCGTATCAAATTTGAATGAGCTTCTAAATGCTGTGCTCGAACCAGCCGAGCTCTCCAGCCATGAATTTCAATGGTGTTTATTGTACCATTTTGAGGCAAAAAATACAAAAATGGCGGAGGAGGCGGGATTTCCCCTTCGGGGATTGTCAAAAGCGTTGCTTTTGCCTTACTTCTCATCTCGCTTTATTAAATGGCGGAGGAGGCGGGATTCGAACCCGCGAGTGCTTACGCACGCATACTTTCCAAGCATGTGGAATGGACCACTATCCGACTCCTCCCTAATTTTGCAATCCAGAAGCCGGCCAAGCTCTTGCATATCCGACTCCTCCTTAATTTTGTAACGTAGAGTTGGAGAACATTTTGAACATCAAAATTTCATCCGATTCCTCCAAAACTTCCAGCTATTTTACCAGGGATTGAATTATTGGCAAAGCTTTTTCAAAAACCGTCTTGTCACTCTTAAATGTTAACTTTTCCAAGACTTTATCCGACTCAATCCACTGAACGTCTTCCATTTCAAAATCATGTTTTGTAATGTCCCCACCGTTGTATTTCATTATAAAATAATACACCGTTTTTTTTATTTTTTGCTCTTCAAATTTATACCAATACGTAACGGGTTCTAAAGACCCAACTATCTCACCTCTTGCACCGGTCTCCTCTTCCACCTCACGGACTGCTGTTTCCTCTTTTTTTTCACCATGAATCTTATCTCCAATAAGTCCCTTTGGAAAGCCCCACCCGTGGTGATACGAGTGTTGGCATAGTAATACGTCGATTCCCTTTTGGGCTTTTCTAAAAACAATTCCTCCTGCTGAAAATTCAAATTTCATATGCGCACCTGAGAGGGGTCGAACCTCCAACCGCAAGATCCGGAATCTTGTACTCTATCCATTGAGCTACAGGTGCTTATGTTTAACTATCTGCAAAGTTTCTTTACAGGTGAATTTTGTTGCATTTACAAGGTTATCCTGCAAATACAAAGAGTGCGGAGGGTACAGGATTTGAACCTGTGTAGGGATTGCTCCCTCGGGATTTCGAGTCCCGCGCAATTGGCCACTATGCGAACCCTCCAAATTCTGCACTACAATGGGTCGCAGAACATTCTTGTTCAACGAGAATTTTATGCGAACCCTCCTTGAGTTTCACAATCTATAGTTCATACAAGCCCTGCTTGTGCGCACCCGAATGGGGTCGAACCATCAACCTTCAGATCCGCAATCTGATGCTCTATCCATTGAGCTACGGGTGCCTATTATTTCTGCATCTGCAAATTTATTTACAGGTGCCTATCGTTTGCAGCCGCAAGATTTCTTGCGGGTGCAAATTTTTCCTTCTCTCAATTGTCGTACTTGTGATTATATCAATTTTGAGGTTCAAAACCTACCTTTTGCAAAAAAACAAGCGTCATTTAGCGCTCAAGTGGGAAATTACGCGCAAGCCATTCTCCGCTTTTTTCCATAAAGGTGGGTTTTACCACCTCACGGAAAGGAATGTACCCTATCAACACACGTCGGACGTGCTCAACAGGGACGTCCCCGAGAGAGATACGCAACTCCCCGGGAAACATGCTTTTTGCGCGGACGACCAAAACCTCAACTCCGTCAATCTTTTTGAAATAAAAATCATACAATTCATCCCAAATAAAAAAATGGTCCTCTACTTTTATACCTTGCGTACTTATCCGATAATGGAAATTCTGAGGTGGCACAACCGCAAGAGCAATTGAAAAAAAATAGAGGGTACCCACGACAAACATAAGAAGGTATTCGGAAAATATAAAAAGTATTATTTCGATAAGAAATACGATTAAAAGTCCCGTAAAAAAGAACTCTTTTCCCTTTTTTCGGAAAGGCCTTCCGGGCGCAGACCATGAGATGAGTGTTTTAACGTCAGGATATGAGTGGTGGGCAGAATGATGCTCCATATCTACACTATGGCACAGAATGAAGGAAAAAATCAAGCTAAAGCCGGAAGTTTTGACTTAATTTAAAGCTCAAGAAGCGCGGTGCCTTCACCATTTTTACCCTGAGCGAAGCGAATGGGCAAACTTGCTTTACCCTAAGCGAAGCGAATGAGCAAACTTGCTTTACCCTAAGCGAAGTGAATGGGCAAAAAGGGGATTCTGTTGGTCAAGAACGAAACCTTAAGTTATTATTATAATTCCAACAATGAGGTGCCTTCACCGTTTTTATGTTCTTTCACGTACTGGAGATATCGTTCTGTTGAGGAAAGCCTTTTGTGCCCTAATACTTTCGAGAGAAACACCAAAGAAACACCTTGCTTTAAATGGTGCGCGACAAATGTATGCCTCAAATCATTAATTTTTACGTTCTCAATACCTGCTTTCTTAAAATATCTCTCAACGGCATCTCTAATATTTCTTACGAGAAATGGCCTCCCGGTCTTCGTTACAAAGACATGGGTGTCTTCAGTATTTGCGCGGCTTTCCATATACCGCTTCAGCGCCTCTTTTGCTCTTCTGTTAAGCGGTACTTCCCTGGATTCATGTCCCTCATAGGGTCTAATGTGAATTGAATTTTCACTAACATCCTCTACGCGAAGGTTTGCCAATTCACCAATTCGGATTCCCGTCTGAAGGAGAACTTCAATAATCGCATAAATCCGTGAGTCCACAGATGCAGCATCTCTTAAGGCTCGGTATTCAAGTGGAGAAAGCATGCGTGGAGGATTAAGTTCATACTTTGGGTGTTCAACCAGCAGTGACGGATCGTCAGTAACAAATTCATTTACTTTCAAATATCTATAAAATGTTCTTGTTGAATTAAGCTTTCTTGAAAGAGACTTCGGCGTATACCCCTCATCTTTAAGCTTGGTTAAAAAGGCCTGTATGTCGGTCCCGTTTACTTCATCGATGTTATTTTTTTGCACAGCCTCAAGAAACTCGATTAATTGCTCGATATCCTTTCCATATGCTAATATGGTCGCGGATGCCCTATTTTTTGATTTCAAAAAGTCCTGAAACTTTCCATGCGCGTCACGAAGACGTAAATCGTTAGCCATAAATTTTTAACTAATGAGGCAAGAATTA
The DNA here is from genome assembly GCA_041910135.1 of Candidatus Levyibacteriota bacterium. Classification (GTDB taxonomy): domain Bacteria; phylum Patescibacteriota; class Microgenomatia; order Levybacterales; family GWA1-39-11; genus JAUSNA01. Next base: position 8,732 of record JAYRRJ010000049.1, on the reverse strand, counting down.
CTTAAGTCTCATTTAATTTGAGCCTATAATATCAGTAATTATGCGCTTTGTCAACACAAAATCCCTCATACTTATTGGAATTGCGCTCATTTTGCTATGGGTAATTAAAAATATCAGTAGCTCAATACTCACTTTGAAGCAAAATAGTCACATTGTGACTACGTTAAAAACACAGGAAAAGGAGGCAAAACGCAAAAGGCAATTGCTTCAGGAACAACTACATTTTGTTAATACCCCTGAATTCATAGAAAATGAGGCGCGAGAAAAATTAGGAATGGTTAAACCCGGAGAACACATAGTACTTGCACCCCCTCCTGCTTCAACTTCTCAAAAGATAACTATAGACACAACTCCTACATGGAAAAAGTGGTGGAACTTATTCTTTTAAACTTCGTTGCAGAGGAGAATTAAAATTTTTGCTCCTGACAAAGTTTCCTTCGTCAACTTTGTTGCGGAGTAAGGAGTTGAACCTTATCTAGGAGATTATGAGCCTCCTGTGCAGCCGTACACTACCCCGCGGTACAGGCTAATAGTATACTTCAAAATAGCTTCAAATGCAAACGCATGACTTGTGTTTCACACTCTTTTCTTGTAGAATACTATGCTATGAAGCGTGAAAAGCTTGCAGCAGAAAAAAGGACAATAGTCGGTAAAAGAGTAAAACATTTGAGGCGCGAGGGAATTCTTCCCGCAAATATGTTTGGAAAGGGTATGAAAAGCACCTCACTTCAGCTTCCCCTTAAAGATTTTCAGCATGTTTATAACATCGTACATGAAACAGGACTTGTAGATCTTACAGTTGACGGAGAAACCCATCCCGTACTTATCCAGAATATTCATATTCAACCAATCACCCATACACCGCTGCATGCAGACTTTTTTAAGGTGAATCTTAAGGAAAAGGTAAAAGCCACCATTCCAATTGTCCCCGTAGGCGAAGCGAAGGCAGTTGTTGATAAAATAGGTGTCCTTCTCCAACCACTTTCTGAAGTTGAGGTTGAAGCGCTTCCTGCCGATTTGCCTGAACATATCGAGGTAAATATAGAGAATCTTGCCAACATCGATGATAGTATCGCTTTAGGTGATTTGAAAGCCCCGGCAGGAGTTGAACTTCTCGCAGAACCGACCGAAATGGTGTTTCGCATCGCAGAACTTGTTTCTGAAGAGGCGGAAGAACTGGCAGCAGAGGAAGAAGCAGCAGCTGAGGCTGCCGAAACCGAGGCCGGAGAAACAGAGCCTTCCGAGGGAGAAGCAACTAAAGAAGAGGCAAATCCAGAACAGACAGAAGAAAAGACTGAATAATAACAATCTTTATCTTTCACCCACTGATTTTCTTAATTCACGAGCATCTTTAAATAACGGATCTATTTGAAGTGCTCTATCACGGTACCGCGTCGCTTCCGAAATTTTTCCTACATTTAATGCACTCACCGATGCGTTGTAGAGAATATCCGGAATATTAGGAAACTGGAGAGCCACCCCACTCCAATACCGAAACTGTTTTGCGTTTCCCTCATACTCCTTCTTAGCATAAATTAGTTTCTGATCTAGAAATACCAATATTTGGAGTAGAATTCCCGCACAGATTACCAAAATAAAAAACAGAAGAGCTCGAAGCTGTACGGCAACGTGCTTATTAGTAATATGTCCGAAAAACTCTTTCGGCAATAAAGCGGTAATTCTGCGGAAAAAACCTGACATGTATTGCATTTTACTGGCATTTATAGGGAGCCGCAAGTATGGACAACTACAAGGGGAGAAAAAGAATAACCAACGAAAGCAGGAGAAAAAAGAAAGCGAGAACAAGCTCAATTGTTATGGCAGTCTGCACGCTGCCGGGAAGATATATTTGAAGCTTTCTTTCCATTTTCTGGGTTTCTTTCGCATAGAAGAAATGGGTGGTTATTATCACTATTCCTACAAAAACAAATACAATCTTAACGGCTGCTACAATTGTTCGAATTGTTTCAGTTGATAGTAGTTCCATAATTTGAATCCCCTAAAAATCGATATTTATTTTGCTTTAACTCACGTATCCACAAAAGCTTTTCCGGAGACTGCATTGTTTGTTTTGGAACTGAGGGTACCGACTGATGAATTTGTGCGGAAAGTAGATTTGCAACCGATCGGGGCGATCGAATTCCTTTTATTACAAACTCATCTTTATGTGTAGGCCTATCAAAGGTAATTGCGACGTTCCCAATACCGATTAGTTCCGGGATGATTCCATACATTTCGACATCAATTTCCGTACACCGTATCTGATCAAGAAGTACCGAGTTAATTGCATGCGAAAGAAGGGGACTATAGCGCACTTCAATGAGTTGTTTATTTGTCGCTATATAAAGGTGGTAGCACCAATGTATGAGCTCTCTTACTGCTACAATATTCGTCAATAGCACAATTAAGAAAAAGGCACTCACAGCAAGAGATAAGCTCTTAAGAAAAAAGGCAAATACAAAACCCAGAGCAACTGCTATTATGAGCCCGGTCAGTGCCTGTCTCACCAACCGAAGGACCAATGGAAGCCAATGCTCACGGCATGCAAAAATCAATTCTTCATCATCGAACAATTTAAATTTTGAGATTTGTGCATCAGAGAGCCTATCATTAAGAAAAAGTTCCCTTCGTGTCATGGCAAAAGAAGGATAGCATTTGCTTTCTCCTTAATCCGTAATATGTCTCACATTTTTTGTGTGAGGTTGCTTACAGATTTCTTACCTGATATACTTCACAAAAGGGCAGCGCAATGATCACAACTCCGGGTGAGCTTTTAAAAGAGTTCTTTGTCACCTCAAAGCCCTCGTTTTATAAAAAGGGGGATGTAGTACTTCGAATAGGAGATGTTAGAGGAGGGGCATATTATCTCAAGAAAGGATATATCAAAGACTCGAGCGTGTCTGCGGACGGGAGAGAATTTATCCTTTTTATTTTTCAACCGAATGATATTTTTTCCTATAACTGGATCTATAACCAAAAGCCCAACGAGCATTCGTTCAGGGCAATTACAGATTGCGTCATTTATGAGAAAAGCCGAGAAGGACTATTGTTATTTTTAGAACAACACTCCAACGTTTCTCTTATGATAACGCAACGAATAGTACATAGGCTTAATGGACTTATGCAACGGATGGAAAACTTGGCATTTGACAATGCGGTAAAAAAGGTAGGCTCAATTCTCTGCATATTAGGAGACAGATTTGGAAGAAAAACCGACCGCGGCATTGTTATTCCTATTCCTCTTACCCAACAGGACATTGCCAATTTAATTGGGCTGAGCAGAGAAACAACCAGTATTGAAATAAAAAAGATTATGGAAATGGGCATTCTTTCTCGTTCATCAGGACTCTATGTCATAACAAAGCTTAAGGAGCTTCAAAAGATTTCATCGCTTGTAAGGTAAAATAGCAATATGTGTGGTATTTTTGGTTTTATCGGTAAAGACTTACATAGTGCCTCAGAAATTCTTGATGGGCTAAAGACCCTTGAGTATAGGGGGTATGATTCGTGGGGAATTGCAGTCAAAAACAACAATTTACTCGAGATAGAAAAACACACAGGAAAAATCGGAGAGGCACGAACAACTCTAAAAAAAACAACGGCGGGAATAGGGCACACACGATGGGCGACACACGGAGGAGTAACCACCGTTAATGCACACCCGCACTTGGACTGCACTAAAAAACTTGCAATTGTCCATAATGGAATCGTTGAAAATTATGAGCAATTAAAGGACCAGCTCGTAAAAAAGGGGCATAAATTTTTTTCCGAAACCGACACGGAGGTAATAGTCCATCTTATTGAAGAATTCCAAAAGAAGGAGGATTTTGTTAATTCAGTTGCGGATACGTTCCTAAAACTGCGAGGACTCAATGCTTTTGTAGTCGTTAATGCGAATGAGAACCGAATTATTGCAGCCAAGAATGGCTCTCCGCTAATTGTTGGATATGATAAAGCTTGTTACTTCATCACCTCAGATATATCTGCGCTTCCCCAAAATGTTACCAACATTTCTGTGCTTGGCGACAATCAAATGGCGGTTTTAGACGATGAGGTTCGATTTGTTAGTCCGGAAACCAAAAAAACACTCGTTTTTAAAATGGAGAGTGTAGAGCGGATAGCAGACACCAATTCCAAAGGAAAATATAAGCATTTTCTTATTAAGGAAATTAACGAACAGCCGCTTATTCTTAGTAACTTGTATTCGTTGGAGAAAAACTCAATAAAACGCCTTGCTTTAGATGTTCATAGTGCTTTTGGCACATTTATGCTGGGGTGTGGAACCGCCTCATATGCGGCAATGACAGGGGAATATTTTCTCTCAACAATCGCCAAAAAGCATGTTAATTTTTCGGTAGGCTCCGAATTTAAATACCTTCAACACTTTATTACAAAAAAAAGTCTCATCATTCCGGTTTCACAGAGTGGAGAAACAATTGACATTGTAGAACCGGTAAGAAGCGCTAAAAAGAAAGGCGCTAAGGTAATCTCAATAATCAATGTTCCTACCTCTACCCTTGCACGCATTTCGGATTATCACCTTCTTCTCCACGCCGGTGTCGAGAGAGCCGTTGTCGGAACAAAAAGCTTTACATCAATGGTGGGATTACTTCTTCTTGTCTCTTATAAAATTGCCGGCAAAATTAACGAAGGAGAGAAGCTGCTCTTAGATACTTCAAAGGATGTTAAAAGCATACTTTCCGAGAAAAATCTTGTCATTATAAAAAATCTGGCAAAACAATTTAAAAATACGAGCCGCGTATTTACCATAGGACGAGGTATATCATACGTTGCGGCGCTTGAGGCAGCATTGAAACTCAAAGAAACCTCGCTTATTCACGCCGAGGGTTTTGCCGGTGGGGAATTAAAACATGGAGTAATTGCCCTTATTGAGAAGGGGACACCTTGCATCGTCTTTGCACCAAATGACGAAACGTATCCGGAAATAGTTTCAAATGCAGCTGAAATTAAGGCACGAGGAGGACTTATTATTGGCGTGGGACCAAAAAATAGCGCTGTCTTTGATATCTTCTTGGAAACGGCCGACTTAAAAGAGGCAACCCTTATTTCCCAAACCGTATACATGCAGCTTCTTTCATATTATCTAGCGCTGGAGAGAAACATCGAAGACCCCGACAAACCGCGGAATTTAGCAAAAAGCGTAACGGTGAAATAGCTACGGCAGTTTCTTAAGTTTTGCCAAACCCCCATACAAGCCACCTTTCTCATCAAGCTCGGCTTTTACCACTTCGGGAAGTTGCGGGTAAATCTTGCAGTATTTCTTTAGATATAAATTCACTTTGTCAAAATTAATTTTTTGCGGAACCGAGCCCCCCAAGACCACAACCTGTGGAGACCACATGACAACAGCATTGTTAATGCCAATTGCAACCTGCTCCGCGATTTCCTCCCATGCCTGTTCATTCTCGAGTTCAAAAGGATTTTTTCCATAATATAATTCTATTGCGCTTCCCGAAACTAATTGCTCTAAAAAAACAGGCGTTCCATTCCGACCAGCAACAAGCATATTTCCGGGTTCAAATGAAAATTCCGCTATATCAACCTCTCCATTTGTAATCCTGCATCCTCCGACACCTGTTGAAAGCGTAATATACGCCACGATGTCATACCCCTTCCCTGCACCATACACTGCTTCACCAAGACCGACCATTGCAGCATCGTTCTCTAAAAAGACATCATTTCCCCACATCTGACGCATAGTTGCCAATAAAGGTTCTCCTCCCCACAATGGAAAATTAGGTTGATGGAAAAGTGTCCCGGTTTTTCTGTCGTATGACCTGACACCTCCAATAACTGCGTGATACCTTTCTCCTCCCGAAAGTTCGTCTCCAACTTGTCGCATTTGATCCGTCGCCTCAGTAAAATTATGGTTTGTAGGAAATAACTTCACATCATCAAGAGTATCTCCTGTTCTTGTTACTGCCATTCGGGTTGTTGTTCCACCAATATCGAAAAGAAGAAACATATAAAATCAGTGTATCAGAAAATGGGGGCAACAAACAAAAACTAGACAGTTGGCCACTCCTCGATCATGAGAGATTTTTTAGAGGAGGTAAGTTTCCCAAACATTTCGTCCGTTACAAATGGCATAATGGGATGAAGAAGTTTTAATATCGTTATATAAACATATTCCAAAGTCGGCTGAGCTTCTACCCTTCTCTCTTTTGTTGACTCAATGTATTTATCTGCAAATTCATGCCATGTGAATTCATACAATAATTCGGATATATCATTAAATCGGTAAGAGGCAAATGCCGCATCAATAGTTTTTATCACTTCATTTAGTCTCTTTATGACTTTCTGATCGTCTTTGTGATTTGAAATTTCGGTTTTTGCATCTTCCGGCTTGAATTCAATGATGAATCTTCCAATATTCCACAGCTTATTTGTAAAGCGTCGTGATGCTTCAAGTTTTGAATATGATAATGCCTGATCATTGCCAAGGGCTGTTCCGTAAACGAGAGCAAAACGAACAGAATCTGCCCCATATTGGTCGACAAGTTCCAGGGGATTTACCACATTTCCTTTAGATTTGCTCATCTTTTTTCCATATGGATCATTAACGAGTCCGTGCAACACTACATTTTTAAAAGGCACTTTTCCCGTTGCGTATAGTCCCATCATTACCATTCTTGCAACCCACCATCTGAGAATGTCGTATCCGGTTTCCATCACGGTTGTAGGGTAAAAGGTTTCATAGTCCCCTTTTCCCGTTGTCATAAGTGTGGCAAATGGCCACTGGCTTGACGAAAACCACGTATCAAAAGTGTCTCCATCCCGTTCCCACTCTACTCCATCCGGAACTTCTCCCTCCGTTACAACCCATTCTCCGGTGCTTTTATTTTTCCATGCAGGAATCTGAATACCCCAGACAACTTGTCTTGATATATTCCAGTCCCTGATGTTTTCCAGAAATTGGAAGTAAAGCTTTTCAAAAGTTTTGGGATAAATCTTTATCTCGCCGTTCTTTACCGCATCTATTGCCGGTTTTGCCAAAGGCTCCATTTTGACAAACCACTGCTCTAAAGGGAGGGGCTCCAAAACGTTTTTACACTTATAGCAAAGTCCTACGCGATTCTCATAATTCTCGTCAATTTTCTCGATAAGTCCTTTCTCCTGCATTCTCTCAACAACCGCTTTTCTCGCTTGCTTAACATACAGACCCGCAAACTCTCCGGCGTACTCGTTCATTTTTCCATCAAATCCGATAACCTGCTTTAGAGGCAAATTGTGACGCCTTGCAACATCGAAATCATTAAAGTCATGAGCCGGGGTAATCTTTACTACTCCCGTTCCAAACTCCGGATCGACCATCTCGTCCGCAACGACTTTGATTTTCGCTTTCCCCAATACCGTTTCTATTTCCAATTCCTTCCCGACATATTCCCGATACCTTTTGTCTAAGGGGTTAACTGCAACTGCCGTATCACCGAATTTAGTCTCTGGTCTTGTCGTTGCCAGGACAAGCGGGCCGTATTTGATGTAATACAGCGGGCTTTTCCGTTCTTCATGCACCACTTCCAAGTCAGAAAAAGAAGTACCGTCAAAAGTGCAATAGTTCACCAATCTCTCCGCTCTGTAAATTAGCCCTTCGTCATACAGTTTTTTAAAATTCTTATATACGACTGCGACAATCTCAGGGTCTATCGTCATTTTTTTTCTGGACCAATCAAGCGAAAATCCAAGCTTTCTCAACTGACTTTCCATGACCGGTCTATTTCCCCGAACAAACTCCAGAATCATTTCGTAGAGCGTTTCCCTGTCATATTCAAATCTGCTCTTCCCTTCCGCGGCAAGTTTTTTTTCAAAAACGAATTGCGTCTCAAAACCGGCGTGGTCCGCACCCGGTTCCCATAGGGTACTATACCCGTTCATTCTGTGATAACGAACCAATATATCTTCAACCACATACATGGCGTGTCCGAAATGTAGCGGAGCATTTGCATTGGGAGGAGGAAGAATAATCGAGTACGGTTCGCCCTCGGGATTTATCTCCGGCTTAAAGTACCCTTTTTCCTCCCATTTTTTATAGAGAGGCTCCTCGACTTTTTTGTGATCGTACGCTTTATCCATAAACGCAGTTTGTGGACAAGATTTTCTTATTCGCTTTTATGATTTGCGAACAAGATTTTCTTATCCATCGAACTTGATTGTAACATGAGGCCAAAGTGAGTTCAATGGAATCTATTGAGAATCCTACAAATCACTCAAGACCTTCGTGTAAGGCGCATTTTAATGCTGTATACTTTTTAAATATGCAGAGACTTTCCGGTATTCAGTTGAAGCAGATTTCAATTAACACACTCGTCCAATTTCTTCTTCGTGTCGCAACCAGTATCCCGACTCTCGTGGGGACACTTCTCATTGCGTATGCCGCAGGATATGAAACGCTTGGAAGTTTTACAAAAATTGTCTCTTTTGTATCGGTGTTTTACCTTATCGCAGATTTCGGAATGAATTCCGTTTTTTTGAAAGAACACTTTGACAACACAAAAAAATATTTTGGCAACCTTATCCTTTTCAGACTACTCTTTTGCATTACATTGGTTGTTGTTGCGGCCCTTTTAACATTCGTTCTTCCGGAGAACAAAACCGCTAAGACCGGTTTTTCGGAAATAGAAAAATACGGAATTATACTTTTCTCATTAACAATTATTACAACAGGTCTTAATTTTTCTCTTCAGACAATTCTCCAAAAAAAACTTTCCTAT
>JAYRRJ010000048.1:0-1994 GCA_041910135.1 Candidatus Levyibacteriota bacterium | reverse complement strand
GCCAGCTCTTTGAACCATTCACGACAGTCCCAAAAAAAAGAACGACAAGAAAACCAATGATAATCATGGCATATATCGTTTTGGGGTAAAGGGTAAAAAATTTATAGTCAATATTGAGGAACAAAAAGTAAAAAAATAGACCGATGAGAAGAAATATAAGCTGCTGTCTGAAAAGTATCGTGTCTATTGAGAAGAGAGTCGCAAGGCTGAAAGCAACCAAAAGTACTGACGGGATGAGTAGGGAAAAATCAACTCGCTGTATTGAAAAACGATTCATTTATAGGGTTTCTACCGTAAATTCTTCAGACTTCAAAAGCTCTGAGACCAACGCTTTTTTCTTTATTTCCTCTTCAAATTCTTGCGGCCATGACGGAAGCGAAACCTTCACCTTTTGCGTCAGATCTGTACCCATTTCTTTTCTTTTCAGCTGAATTGAGCGGATAATGTCCCGAGCTTCTCCTGCATTTTTGTCCAAATTCTCTTCTCCTCCAATTGAGGGTATCGTGAACACATCTTTTTTTCCTGCAAATTCCAACTCATAAACATTTCCTTCAGTCTTCACTATCTCACTTACTTCATCCGAGAGTTCACAGTTACCCTCATAGGCTAATTTTTTGAATGGGATCTTCACTTTTATTCCCTCCTGTTTTCTTATGGAATTTATTGATGAGGCCAGTTCTTGAGCATAACCCATCTCCGCCTCAAGCGCACTGTCAACTAATGCTGCGTTCATTTGAGGCCAGTCCTCAAGATGGACCGATTCTTTACCTGTCAGGTTTCTGAATATCTCTTCGGAAACGAAAGGGGTAATCGGGGCGGCGAGCTTTGAAAGAGTAGCAAGCACTTCATAGCAAGTTGCATAAAAATCATTTTTGTCATTTTTGTCCTCTACGCTCGGCCCAACCCTGTCGCGTGAGCGTCTTATGTACCACGTCGAGAGCTCATTCACAAATCTTTTGTATCCGTTAATAGCTGCGACCGTATTGTAATTATCAAGATGAGTAGTCATTTCCCCGATAAGTCCATTGAGGCGAGAAAGAATCCATCTATCAAGCGGATTTTTTCGTTCGGGAGGTAGAACCTCTGCCCCGGTCCAATTGTCTGAAAGTGCGTAGGTCACAAAAAAATTATAGACATTCCAGAGGATAAGAAGCGTTCCCCTGACCTGATCCCTATAATCTATCTCCGAAATCCGTATGTCCTCACCGTTCATGACGGGTGACCCCAAGAGATACATCCTCAAAGCGTCTCCACCGTACGTCTCGATGAGTTTTTTGGGGTCAGGAAAGTTGCCGTAGTTCTTGCTCATTTTCCGCCCGTCCGTGCCTAAAATTACCCCCTCTACAAGCACATTCTTAAAAGCGGGCGAATTATATAATGCTGTACCAATAACGTGTAAAACGTAAAACCAAGCCCTAATTTGTCCTGTATACTCGGCAATAAAGTCGGGAGGGAAAAAGTCTTCGAGTTTCTCCGAGCTTTCAAAAGGGAAATGTCTCTCAGCAAAAGATGCGCTACCTGCCTCAATCCAACTATCGAGTACTTCCGGTACTCGTTTTACAGATTGTTCACATTTTTTGCACTTTATTGTTACTTCGTCTATGAATGGTTTGTGTAAATCGATTATTTTTTTGCCTGACATCTGTTCTAATTCTTTGATCGATTCGGGAACGAACCGTTCTCCACATGTACATTCCCAGACAGGTACCGGACTCCCCCAATAGCGCGAGCGGGAGATATTCCAGTCGGGAGCACTTTCAAGACTTTTTAGAAATCGTCCGGTTTTGAAATGCTTCGGAAACCAATTAACGGTCTCATTTGTCTTTTTCAGCTTTTCCTTCATATCCTGGACGTTGACATACCATGCATTTTGGGGAGAATAGTACAATCTAGTTCCACACCTCCAGCAATGAGCTGGCGCAGCAGGTACGGCTCATTCTGTTGATGTTCGGAGTTCACGGTCGCGTCTGTTCATCAATCCGCAAACGGCATGC
>JAYRRJ010000047.1:0-9520 GCA_041910135.1 Candidatus Levyibacteriota bacterium | reverse complement strand
TTCTTTTTGAGGTACTCTATCGCGTTTTTCATGTCATCCAGCTTTACCTGCTGACCTTTTTTGAATATCGTCGGCTGTACAAAAGGAACAACGCCAAAATTAGCAGTCAGACTATCTCTCACTTTCTCATTCGGTGCAAAAACAAATATCGGCGCTTCCGCTCTATACCGGGAAAGCTTGCGGGCAGTTCTACCCTTCTCTGTAAACACCACAAAGCCACCAAAATTGAAGTTTTTTCTCTTGAACTGTAGGTAGAGGTTATATGCAGTATCGCAAAGCATTTCTTCAGCATCTACGCTTATAAAATCGAATGTATTTCTTGTGTCCTTCACCATCACATTTTTCTCATTAAAAACGATAGTCTTTTTCATGTAGTTAACAGCCTCAAGCGGATACTGACCTGCAGCGGATTCCTCGGATAACATAACCATGTCCGTAAGGTCAAAAACGGCATTTGCGATATCTGATATCTCGGCCCTCGTCGGATATGGTCTTTCTATCATGCTATGTATCATTTGAGTGGCCGTAATAACAGGAAAACCCCGCTCGAGACATTTTTTAATCATGATTTTCTGGTAGTAAGGTACCTGCTCGATAGGAAGCTCTACTCCTAAGTCTCCCCGGGCAACCATTATTCCCTCGGAAGCATCAATCACTTCGTCCAAATTATCAATAGCAAGCTTTGTCTCTATCTTTGAGATGACACGCGCATCAAAACCTTCTTTCGCCATAAATTTCTTGAGATCAAAAACGTCTTGAGCGGTTCTGACAAAAGAAAGCGCAACAAAATCAACAGGAGAGTCGGCAAATCCTCTAATTGCTTCTTTATCACGATTTGTTATTGCTGCTAAGGGGAAATAGACGCCGGGCACATTGAGAGTTTTTCTGGTCTTAAGAATGCCATTTGAATGAGCAACAAGCGTTACCGCATCTTTTGAAGCTTTGACCACTTCAAACTGGAATTTTCCATCATCAACTACAATTTTTTGTCCCTTCTCCATGTAGGACAAAACAACATCATCGGTAAGACAAAAAGAATCATTATTTTTTGTTTGCTTTGAGATAACTATTTCATCACCTTTTTTTATTGCTACTTCAGCCATTTGAGGGGTAATGAGCCTAATTTCAGGTCCTTGAAGATCGATAAGAGTTCCTATTGCCCTATTCATCTTCCTTGCGATTTCTTTGACAAGCGAGATTTTTTCTTTGTGCCAGGAGAGTTCATTATGCTTTAAGTTAAAACGGAAAACGTCTACTCCGGTATCGATAAGTTTTTTTATCATTTCCGGGCTATCCGAGGATGGCCCTATTGTTGCGATAATCTTTGTAAATTCACCTGTATTTCTACTCATATGTTTTTTGCCGTAAAAAAGCGGCATACAATTGATACCGCCAAAGAAGTATTCTAATACAAAAACCCTAATTTGTGAAGGGGTTATATGTTTAAATCACAATTTTTCCGAAGAAAATCCTGCCAACGTCTGTCTGGATAACTCTCGAAATCAAAACTTTTACGGTCTGGTCAATTAAATCCTCACCCTCCTCAACTACAACCATCGTCCCATCAGGCAGATATCCAACCCCTTGTCTTTCCCCTTTCCCCTTTTGGATGACCTTGATAAAAAATGCCTCGCCGGGAAGAGCTGTAGTCTTGAGAACATTTGCCATCTCATACATATCAATAGCGGTAACATTTGAGATTTGGGCTTTCTTTGAAAGGTTGAAGTCGCATGTGATAATCTTTCCTTTCGTTTTCTTTGCCGCCTCGATGATGCGCTCGTCAACTGCCTTTTTTATGTTCGAATCATCGTATGTCTCAAATTTAATATTCTTTTCTTTCCGTAGTTTTTCAAGAAGCGTCAAACCACGCCTCCCTCTCTCCTTTTTCACTTCGTCTTTTGAATCTGCAATGTGCTTTAACTCATCCAAAACGCCATCAATTGCAACAAAAGTGCCCGTAAATACGCCAAGATGGATAAGGTCAAAAACTCTCGCATCAATAATTGCCGAGGTATCAAGAAACAAGGGGTTATCGAGTTTCTTCTCGACCTTATTTTCACCCCGCTTCAATTGTTTTGCGACAATATTCCCTACTTCTTCGGCAATTTGCGAGACTACTCTTTGCGGCAAAAGTATACCATCAAGCAGCCTATTCGCTTCGTGGGCAGCCTGTGGGGCTTTTGTTTTTTTTACCTCTTTTTTCTCTTTTTTTATTACTGATTTTTTTGTTGGCATAGCGTTATTTTCTTATTTCTGCCTTAAAATGTGCTGAACTTCCATTACCTATTTCCTCCGCATCGTCAAATTGAGTGCATCTTTAAGGTACGGCGCCTCGTTATAGGTTACTACGTTTTTATATCCGAATTTCTTCGCCTCTTTCACTCTCTTTTCAAGGCTTATAACTCCTTTCGTTTCACCTAAAAGCCCAACTTCGGCAATTGCGACAACCTGGGAAAGAGCGACACTTTTAATGCTTGAGGCTATTGCAAGACAAATTGCTAAGTCTGAGGCGGTTTCGGTTATTTTCAACCCACCTACAACATTTACAAAAACGTCGTACTTATCAGCATTTATTGTACCATGGCGCTGGAGAACAGCCAAGAGAAGCTCGAGTCTTCTGTCTGAAATGCCTTGCGCAACTCTTCTTGGAAAAGCAAGATTTGAAGGAACGGTCAACGCCTGTACTTCGATAAGAAGAGGCCGTGAGCCCTCCATGGTGATAGTAATGCAAGAACCTGGCACATTTTTGCTTGAAGCTCCCAGGAAAAAATCCTTCACGTTGGTAATTTCAACCAACCCTTTTTCTTCCATGACAAAAATTCCCACCTCGCTTGTATCCCCAAATCTGTTCTTAAGGGAGCGAAGTATCCGTGTTCCGGTAAGTGATTCTCCTTCAAGATACAAAACACAATCAACCATATGGGCAAGTAATTGAGGGCCTGCAATTGTTCCCTCTTTCGTTACATGTCCGATAAAAAATACCGGAGTGTGAGTGCTCTTAGCGTAATTCACCAGCTTTAATGTGCTATACCGAAGTTGTGGGAGCGATCCGGGAAATCCTGTCGCCTCGTTAGACGCGACAGTCTGTATAGAATCGATAATCAAAAGGTCTATTTTATGCTTCTCTGCTGTTGCAACAGCTTGGTCAATATCTGTACTCGAAAGTAAATATAAATCCTCGTTTGATATACCGTTCTTATTCGCTATTCTTTCCGCTCTAATCTTAATCTGCGATTCACTCTCCTCTCCCGAAACATACAAGACCTTCTTATTCTTTGCAATTCGTAGTGCAATTTGAAGCATTATCGTGGATTTTCCAATTCCCGGATCACCTGACAGCAGAATCACTTCTCCTGGAACAATTCCCTGGTGCGTTTCTTTTCCTCCTAGCACCCTATCAAATTCGGAAATCGTCGTTGTAATGCGTAAAAGTTCGCTGCTTTTGACTTGTCCTACCTTTTGAAGATTTTCGACTGCTTGCTGTGGTACTCCTCCCCCTCCCAATCCTTTTTTTGGCTTATCGGGAAGCGTCATCTCCTGGAACGTATTCCAGCTCTGACAAGAAGGACATAAACCTAACCATTTTGAGCTCTCATTACCGCAGTTGTTGCATACAAATATTTTCTTTGCCATGATAAATTCCCTGTAAATTTACTTATCCTTTTACTCTTACATGATATCCGTGCAGATTAAGAATAGCAAAAGAATACTGTTAAAACCAGGCGCGAACACTTCCTAGGCAGGGGTACTACAGGCAAGAAAGTCTTGCCAGCCAAACTTCGTTTAGTACGAAGCACCAAGAGTTCTTATCGATATGTAATGACTTTCGTCTTGAGAACGGGGGAAACAAGAACAAGCCGCTTCTTATCATCAAATCCGGTAACTTCGACTTCGACAGACTGGTCATTCTTATATTCCGTGCCTGTTGGGATTTTACTTGAGGCAATAAAACCCGTAACGCCCTTCTCAAGAATAAGTGTAATTCCTTTTGATTTGACATCAGATACCATACCCTTTACCGTCTCTTCAAGCTTATATTTCTTCTTTACATCTTCAAATGTGTCCTTCTCCAACCTCTTCAGAGAAAGATTAACTCGTTTATTTTCAGAGTCTACTCCGATAATTTGTGTTTCGAGTGTTTCCCCAATTTTATACTTCGACTCCAGTCCTTCTACCCTCTGGTGTGATACTTCCGAAATATGTATAAATCCTTCAATCAAAATTCCATCTTTAGGCGATATTTCAAGATAAATTCCATAGGGCGTTACAAGCGTAACAACTCCTTTTATAACAGCATCCCTCTTTAAATACTCCTCTATTTCAGAAGCGTTCATCAGGTAGTGAGTTGCCTTCTGGGATACGATAACCCTCTTTTTTTCACGGTCAAATTCAATGACTTTTACTTCAACACTATCCCCTTGATTGAGTCTGCCTTCCATTAATTGAGAGTTAGGCAAAAAACCCTTTATTCCTCCATCGGTTTCGATGAAATATCCGCCACGTGTAACCTCAAGGATGTGGGCGGTCAGTGTGGTATCAGCCTTAAAAACCGTTTCAAGAGCACCATAGACTTTTTCCTCAAGCATTCGTCTCAAGGAAAGAACAGGAAATCCTTCTTCAGATTCGGGTGAAATAACGCTTGCAGTAACTTTATCTCCCACTTTAAGAAGACCCAAAAGATTTTCAAGGTTCTGCTTGTCGTACTCGATAACTAACGCATCCGACTTATAGCCTATATCAAGAAGTATTTCCTTAGGGGTTAATTTCTTGACCGTTCCGGTAACTATATCCCCTCTTTTAAGGGCGTTAAACGATGAAGATTGCCGAGCCATAAGCTCCGCCATTGAAGTTGCTTTACCTTTGGAAGTTGGAGCTTCACGTTGTGTGAGCTCCGCCATTGAAGTTGCTTTACCTTTCTCGTTAGAAACAGGCAAGCTTTGCTTACCCTGAGTCTGGTGAACGGGCAAGCTTTGCTTAGTAGTAGATGTTGAATTGGCCACTCAAATTATTTCCTTTCATTATCAGATAGGCCATTTTACCATAAAGAGCATATAAATACAAAGTTATTTCATCATTGAATGAGATAAATCCCACTGGTATACTAGCAAGAAGGTGTCAGCCGAGACAACTTCTTTAGCTCAAGTTTCTGGAGTGGGACTCTTAAGAGTTCCCAAATCCCCTGCGGCTGATTTTCAAGACTCACCGTCTAATGTATTGCCCTTCCCCTCAGAGTTGGATTTAAAAGAATACCGGCAATTTACTCTACCAACGGGAGAAACTATTCCTCTGAGCGGTTTTAAAGCACTTTATCTACAGTCATTGCTTTCGACAAGCCGGGAAAATCCACTTCTTGATAATGATGCCAGAAGTATTTTACGAAAGCCGGGGGAAGATACTACACCAAAAAAACTCCAAAAAAGATTGTTGCAGGCAAGATGGCAGCTGAACGAAATGTTTGATGCATACGGTATACGGTATACTGTTACCGAATGTTTTCATGAGGTTTCACCAGGCGAACTGCAACGTGCAAAATACCTTCGGCATTTGGACACCGTTGAGCCGGACGGAATGGAAGAACGTACAAATACTTCTTCTCTCCCTACAAATGAGGCTGAACGAAGTGTTCCTTCCATAACTTCTGAGACCCCCACTGCTCCATTACCACAACTGGAAGATGAAGACGTAGCCTCCGAAAATTCACTGGTAGAAGACGTTTCACAGATAGCTGAGGAGACACCGGCAACCGAAACCTACAGCCCGACAGAAAAGGAGGATGCATCTCCCTACGAACAGGTTACCGAACAACCACACCAAGAAGAGGAGGATGCACTCCTGCCTGAAGATCTTCCCTCTGCAGAAATTAAAGATCCTATCGAAAGACGGGTCGAATCCAGAAGCTCGGGAAGGCCAAAGCTTGTGTTAGACCAAGCGCCCGAATCTCCGGGAAAAGTAACCGCCCGAATTCAAATACCGGGCCGTGGGAGGACTCGGGGGCTTCAGCTTAGTACGGATGAGGCAATTCTACTTCGTACCTTATTTACCTCTCCCGCATCATACACCCATGGACGTTTGGAACTTACGATGGTGGATATAGCTCGAAGTGATGCTTTTGATAAATTTGGTGGTTTTGAGCGGGTGTTTAATTCACTGAATAGAAAGCTAGGGGCTTGGCGTATGACAATTGGCCTGGATGAAAATAATCGATTCGTTTTTGTAAATGCTTCGGGTAAACTCCTTACCCTCACCCCAATATATAGAAATCTTGACAAAGACTTCGAAAACAGCGGCCTCGGGGAACGGCAAAGACGACGCCAACCCTCTCATGGCAAACAAAAACTCTAACATGTTATGATATAGCTTGTGGAAGCTTTCCTGATTGCAATTATTATCATTGTTTTTTCGGCTATTTTGCACGAAATTGCACACGGATACGTCGCCGACAAACTTGGTGACCCTACAGCGCGCATCGCGGGACGCCTTACCCTTAACCCAATTCCTCACTTAGACCCTATCATGAGCATCATTGTTCCATTTCTCCTTATCGCCTCAGGCTCACCCATTATCTTTGGCGGCGCAAAACCCGTTCCCGTGAACCCACTAATGCTTCGAGAGGGTCGAAAAGACGTGGCTCTTGTTGCTCTTGCGGGCCCTCTTACCAACCTAATTATTGCGTTAATCGCAGCAACCCTTGGTCATTTTGTTGCCTCAGCTTCACCTGAAATCTTTCAGATACTAAAACTTGTCGTGCGTTTCAACTTAATACTTGGATTTTTGAACCTTATACCGATTCCCCCGCTTGACGGGTCTAAGTTTTTCTCAATTGTCATGCCGGAAAAAGTAGCTCAACAGTATTTTGCGCTGGCACCTTTTGGGATATTCATTCTTTTTCTTCTACTTCTTGCTACCCCGCTAGGAGACATTCTCAGCCAACTTGTATTCTCATCTCTCAATCTATTGGGAATGTGACAATACAAGTATTGAATTTTTTTTTGTGACACTTTAGAATATCTTCTTGGCTATGAAAATAACCGACGTTAAATCCCTTGAAATCCTCGACTCCAGAGGCAATCCCACAGTCAGAACATTCATTACTCTTGATGACGGAACCCAACACGTCTCATCGGTCCCCTCAGGTGCCTCTACGGGCTCACACGAAGCGGTTGAGCTACGCGATGAGGATAACAGTCGCTATATGGGCAAAGGCGTCCAAAAAGGGGTTGAGAATGTAAATACGGTTATTAGAGAGGCCATCGTTGGCATGGAAGCAGACCCAAATTCTATTGATACGAAAATGCTGGAGCTTGACGGTACACCCAACAAGGCAAAACTCGGTGCTAATGCCATTCTCTCTGTATCTCAAGCCGTAGTTAAAGCAGCAGCTCACACTCAAAACAAACCTCTATGGGAATTCATGAACTCGTACTACTTTTCGGGTAATAGCCCGAAAAGCAAGGTTCCGAACGAAGTGAGTGGTTCTTACTTTCTTTCAGGAATGAGCGATTTTGAAGCAAGAAAACCTGGTTTTCCTCAACTTTTGGTAAACATCGTAAATGGCGGCAAGCACGCCTCTTGGAACTTTGACATCCAGGAATTCATGGTGGTTCCCAACTCAAATACACCCTCAGAGTCGGTGAGAATTGCTGCCGAGATATTCCATTCCCTCGGGAAGGTTTTGAAAGAAAAAAAACTATCAACGCTTCTTGGGGATGAGGGTGGATACTCTCCTCTGCTTTCTTCAAACGAAGAGGTATTGGAAACAATTGTTACAGCTGCGTCAAACGCAGGATACGAGAATGTTACGGATTACCGGCTATCTCTTGATGTTGCAGCTACAGAATGGTGGAAAGACGGTACCTACTATTCTCATAAGCTTAATAAGACTCAAACCGCTGACGAACTTCTTTCTTACTACAACCGACTCATTACCAACTACCAACTACTCTCAATTGAGGATGCGTTTGCCGAAGACGATTGGGAAAGCTGGAAAAAGATAACCAACCTGAGGGGTGACGCGGAACGGGGGACCCCCGGCGAGCGCACGCAAGTTGAGCTAAGCGAAACGAGTACGTCGGACGGGGGTGTGAAGCGGCAGGACCCCGAAAGATTAGTTATTATCGGTGACGACCTTTTAGTCACAAATCCCGAAAGGATTCAACGTGCAATAGAGGAAAAAGCTGCCAATGCAGTGCTTGTGAAAGTCAACCAAATCGGCTCTATAAAGGAGACTGTTGAGGCTATTAATATGGCTCATGCTGCAGGATGGAAAACCGCAATCTCCCACCGGTCAGGAGAAACGGAAGACTCATTTATCGCAGACCTTGCCTATGCCTGCGCTTCTGAATTTATAAAAACAGGTTCAATGTCCCGCAGTGAGCGTCTCGCAAAATACAACAGACTGCTTGAGATAGAAAAAGGTTTATAGCTATGGCTACACTAGTTCTTGTTAGACACGGTAAATCCGAATGGAATGAAAAAGGCCTCTGGACAGGCTGGCGCGATATTCCTCTTGCCCCAGTAGGTCATGATGAAGCAAGACGAACAGGAGAAGCACTTACTGACATACATTTTGACTACGCATACACATCAGCTCTCAGCCGCGCGCAACAGACACTTGATGATATACTCACAACAATTCATCAAACTCCTCCTGTTACAAAAAATGAAGCCCTTAACGAGCGTGATTATGGCGATTACACCGAAAAAAACAAATGGGATATCCAAAAAGAGGTTGGTGAGGAAGAATTTCAGAAAATCCGAAGAAGTTGGGATTATCCGCCCCCCAATGGTGAATCGTTAAAAATGGTCTATGAGCGAGTACTCCCCTACTACACGTCAGAAATTGAACCAAAACTTATGGAAGGCAAGAATATTATTATCGCTGCTCATGGGAATTCTCTTCGTGCATTGGTAAAACAGTTAGAGAACCTATCTGATGAAGACATTGCAAATCTAGAAATTGGAACCGGAGAAGCGTACGTTTACCAAATTGATGAGTATGGGAAGGTTACCAGCAAGGAAATCAGAGGAGAAAACGTGAATAAAGGAAAAGTCTAACCTTTTCTACGCTCAATTGTGACTGAAATCACGATAATTTTTAACACTCCTGTAGTATAATATTCATATGAAAATCATTGTGGGTCTTGGAAATCCGGGTGAGAAATATCTCGGTACCCGCCACAATATCGGATTTGAAACGCTCGACCATCTTCTCAAAAAATACGAACCGCTTAAAGAAAGCAGATGGGATACCAGTAAAAAAACGAAGTCTCTCGTTAAAAAACTTACAATAAATACCATTTCTACTCTTCTTGCTCAACCCCAAACATACATGAATAATTCAGGCCTTGCTGTAAATCTTTTACTTGAATACTATAAAGTGAAACCGGAGGACCTTATTGTTATTCATGACGAGCTTGATCTGCCGCTTGGAAAGCTTCAAATCCGCTTTGGAGGCGGCTCAGCGGGTCACAATGGAATCGAATCAATTATTAATTCCCTCAAAACTGATAAATTTTTAAGA
>JAYRRJ010000046.1:0-16587 GCA_041910135.1 Candidatus Levyibacteriota bacterium | reverse complement strand
GATTTTTCAAAGTCGGGCGGTAATCCCGGACCCGATTTTCCTCTGAATGGAAGGGAAAAGTATGGCTATGACTTTGGAAAAATGGTTGATGACTTTCAAAAGGATGTGGAAAATGAAAAAATCGTTATTATCTTAGGATATTTTGGGTACGACTGGAGGGTTGATGAAAAGGGGAACGCGGTTTCATCGGGCGTTCCGCTTTCAACTTTAGAAATTACTAAAGAATTCATCGACAAATGCAATTATAAATTGTGCAAAATGAATAGAGTTCCTGACAGTCTCGAGCCATATATCAATTATCAGGATGATGGAGGGGCAAATCATATTATATGGTTTGAAGATGAGAAATCGATCGATAAGAAGAAAGAATTCTTAAAAGGGAAAGGAATTTTAGAGAATGCCGCCTGGGCATACTCGTATTTCTAAATCATTCCAGGCGGGAGAGGAAGGGAAGCGCGAGTTTGATTTCTTTTTTCTTTCGTATTAAGCGTTCGGAATCAAAAAGACTCGTTCCAAAATCCACCTTTTTAGCCTCATATACCGGATACACCTTTTTTGCCTTCTTCTCCAATTCCGGATTTGAGAAAAATAACGATGCTTGTTTTTGATTGTTTTCGCAAAAGTCATAAATGGTTGCTCCCGATGCACGGTACAGTTGACTCTTCTTGTAAATTTTATCGAATGCGTCTTTCAGTTCTTTGCGGATTGTCATAGGATAGCTTGTCGCCTCGGCGAGTTTTAGCTCAAAACCGTTGTGTTTGAAGTCTTGGGACTTGAGGTAAATAAAAACACGTTTGACCGCGTAGTTATAGTTGCGTGCTTTGAAAAACACGTCTTCGATGTGACCTAAAAGACGCGCCCAAAGAACATCTTTGTTATTGGTCGCAGGAGTAACGGTTGAGGAGCGCGTCATCGATTTATATACTCGTTTGTTGTCGGGGTTAACGCCGTACACCATTTCTCCATTTAATTCGCGCCATATTTCCTGATATGGTTTTGAGAAATATCGTTTGACGAAGCTTTCAGGTCTTTTGGCAAATTCGTAGGCGGTTTTGATGCCGAGTTTGTTAAGAAGTGCGGTTGATGCTCCCCCTATTCCCCATATCTTTTCAACGGGTGTTTCCTGTAGGATGTTATCGATATCTTTTCCTCCTACGATCGTAAGACCCGAGGGTTTGTTTTTGTTGACCGCAAGTTTTGCCAACGATTTGGTTACCGATACTCCAATTGAAACAGTTATGCCGAGAGAACTTTCAATTTCCCGTTTTATAGTAGCTGCAATTTGTTCGTAGCTCATATGCAAGGGTCGGCGCATACCTTTAAGATCTGCAAAGCCTTCATCAACGGAGTAGACCTCCACACACGGTGAATATTTTTTGATAACCGAAAACATTTTTTGCGAGAAGAGGTGGTAGAGACGGTAGTCTGAGTGAGTGATAACAACAGTTGGAAATTTCTTTTTTATCTCCCAGCACCTATCTCCGCGTTTTACCCCCAAAGCCCTCGCCTCATAACTGACTGCCGTTGCTATCCCTCGTTCCCACCCGGTGACAACAGGTTTTCCTTTCAGCTCGGGGTGTACGGCCTGGGTAACGGATGCAAAAAAGGCATCACCGTCAAGGCAGAGTATCACTTCAGGCCATGAGATGGTCATAGTAGAGTTTTAAGATCTTATGCATAAGGACAAACAAGGTTATTTTTTTAAGTTTTAAGCGCAACATATATCAATATTTACGTATCACCGAACGCACTATTCCGAATATTTCAAGACTGAGATGAGGATAAAAATCAGGATATTTAGGGTTGGCCGAGCGGAGGACCGTCATCCCATTCACTTTCTCGATTATCTTAAGCGTCCATTCTCCGTCGATAAGCGCAAGAACTATCTCTCCTCGGGAGGCTTCCTTTGCTTTCTCGAGTATGACAATATCTTCCTTATATATGCCGATGCCCTCCAGAGAATCACCGGCGACACGAAGCATAAAAGAAGATCCGGGTTTGTCCACTAAATACTCGTCCAAAGACATGAAATTGAGGTCTTCCTCTACCCCCGTTGGGAATCCTGCTTTGACATTTCCCAACAGGGGAGCTTGAAAGAAGAGCCTTGCAGGAGCTAACTTCCCGGAAAGCTGGTCCAAATACCCTGCTTCGATGAGTTTTTTAACGATTTTATGTATTGCGTTTTTTGAGGCGAGCCCAAAAAGCGTAAGCATCTCAGAATATGAAGGAAGACGTTTGTTCTTCTTATAAAAAG
Organism: Candidatus Levyibacteriota bacterium; assembly: GCA_041910135.1. Classification (GTDB taxonomy): domain Bacteria; phylum Patescibacteriota; class Microgenomatia; order Levybacterales; family GWA1-39-11; genus JAUSNA01. Next base: position 14,333 of record JAYRRJ010000046.1, on the reverse strand, counting down.
ATTGTAGTGTTTCTAGATATTCCGCCTTCATACAGCCAACAGTTAAAAGAGCAATTTAATATTAGGTGAACAATCGTTCACTGTCAATATGACAAAATATATCAATTTTCCTCGTGGTATTATAGATATATGGAAGCCATTTTAATGGTTGTTTTGCGCTCCGCAATTATTTACCTCTTTATTGTTTTTGGTATCCGCATCTTTGGAAAGAAAGAATTGTCCCAACTTTCCGTTATTGATCTTGTCTTTATTCTTCTTATTAGTAATTCTGTCCAAAATGCGATGGTGGGAGACAATACTACGCTGTGGGGAGGCGTTATCGCGGCGCTTACTCTCTTTTTAGTGAACTATCTTTTCAAAAATATCTTTTTCAAATCAAAAAAAATTAGCGAGCTTATTCAGGGTAGTCCCCTGATGCTTGTGTATCATGGGAAGGTTGTTGAAAAACACATGAAAGAAGCTAAGTTGTCTAGGGATGAGCTTGACGCTGCGATACGAGAACATGGAGTTGAAGATATTTCTGAGGTTGATTTGGCCGTACTTGAGGTAGACGGCAACATCAGCGTTCTTTCCGATCAGTTCAGAAAGGTGACCATCCGTCACCGTCACGCCCACAAAACAATCCAAAAAAGCACATAATATTTACCCTTAATTTCCCTCTTGACGGGAAAAAGAGTATATTGTATTATTCTTTCACACCTTAAAAAGGTGTTTTCTTTTGGCCTAGCCAAGAGTATAATAAAGAAAATATGGCAACAGCAAAATTTGACAGATCAAAACCACACGTCAACATCGGAACCATCGGTCACGTCGACCATGGTAAAACTACAACGACCGCTGCTATTACTACCGTCCTTGCAAAAAAGGGTTGGGCAGAAGCTAAGAAATATGAAGATATCGATAACGCTCCTGAGGAAAGAGAAAGAGGCGTTACTATTAACATCTCCCACCAAGAATACGAAACAGCAACCAGACATTATGCTCACATTGATGCTCCAGGACACGCCGATTACATCAAGAACATGATCACCGGTGCCGCTCAAATGGACGGCGCTATCCTTGTTGTATCTGCTCCTGACGGACCAATGCCTCAGACTAGGGAGCATATTCTTCTTGCACGCCAAGTCGGTGTTCCTTCAATCGTTGTATTCATGAACAAGGTCGATATGGTACAAGATCCGGAACTTTTGGAGCTTGTTGAGATGGAAGTACGAGAGCTTTTGACAAAATACCAATATCCAGGAGATACAACCCCCATCATTAAGGGTTCGGCTCTTAAGGCTCTTGAAGGAGATCCTGAAGCAGAAAAGGCTATCCTCGAGCTCATGGAGACTGTTGATACCTACATTCCAACCCCTGAAAGACCGGTTGATAAGCCCTTCCTTATGCCTGTTGAGGACGTTTTCTCCATTAAGGGTCGCGGAACGGTTGTTACCGGAAGAATTGAAAGAGGAATTGTAAAAATCAATGAAGAACTTGAGATTGTCGGAATGAAACCCACAACAAAAACAGTTGTAACAGGAATTGAGATGTTCCGAAAGCAACTTGATGAGGGTCAGGCAGGAGATAATGCCGGACTTCTTCTTCGCGGAGTTGAGAAAAAGGATGTTGAGAGAGGTCAAGTTCTTGCAAAACCGGGTTCGATTACCCCTCACACCGAATTTGAAGCTGAAGTTTACATTTTGACCAAAGAAGAGGGTGGAAGGCATACACCGTTCTTCTCGGGATACAGACCTCAGTTTTACATCAGAACAACCGACGTAACCGGAGAAATCAAACTGCAAACCGGAGTTGAAATGGTTATGCCTGGAGATAATGCAAAGATGAATGTTTCCCTTATCGTTCCGGTCGCTATGGAAGAGGGAATGCGGTTTGCTATCCGAGAGGGTGGAAGAACCGTCGGAGCAGGAGTTGTTACCAAAATTACTAAATAAGCTTGACTTGTTTGGTTTCGCACATTAGAAAATTAAGAATTTGAACCGAAAATTGGTAATAACCTCGCTTCATGCGAGGTTTTTTTGTATATATGGCAAATAAAGGACGCATCAGAGTAAAATTGAAAAGTTATGACCCACGTATTATCGATAGTACGTGTCAACAAATTATTGATACGGCTTTAAGAACCGGCGCAAAGGTTGTCGGTCCCATTCCATTGCCTTCAGACAGAAGCGTTTTTACGGTCAATAAAGCATCATTTATCGACAAGGATTCAAGAGAGCACTTTCAACTAAAAACCCACAAAAGGCTTATTGATATTCTCAACCCTACCGACAGTACTATCGAAAACCTCATTCATCTCGATTTGCCTTCCGGGGTAAATTTAGAGATAAAAATGTAATAGAGGCTTTCTTTGTTCTTCCTCAAACTCACAAATTTCCTGCATTTGAATTCAAAAATTTAAATTTTTTATTGCAACTTTTTGGTAATTCCTTTATAAAAAATATATGGAACCAACAGGTGAAGAAAATGCTGTCCCATGGCAAAGAAAAAGTAAAGGGTCATACCCAAGGTTTTCGCGGTCATTTGTAACGCCGGAAGGTATTGATGTTGTTGAGTCAAAAAGATTGGGAGGCGTTTTTCATTCCTTTGAAAGAGAAGAAAGTGATGGTCAAATAACTCGGAAGATTTCAAAAGCCACAAGCAGAGATGCAATCGATGATTCGCGTCCTCCTGACATTGAGGCAATAATTCCTTTCAAAAATATTGGATCAGCCGAAATCACCCTGATGGATTTTGGAGAAGGGGTTGATTTGTTGCTTCCTAGAGTAACGCTTAGCAGTTTGGAATTAGGGAATGCAGTTCCTTATATAGACCTAGGATATGGAGAGGATGGAATTATTGCCGATATAAGCGTTAAAATTAGAGAATCAAGTTCAAATCAGGGTGCTCCTTCAGAAAGAAACCTTTTAAATGAACTGACAGGAGATGACCCACCAAAGACATATAAGGATTACTTACGCGATTTTGCAGGAATTTTTGGCATTGATGAATCGTATGATCCAAAACTTACATTCGATGATGAAGATAAGCGCCACATTGACTCAGTTGTGCAAAATCCCATCTTTAATGGAGTAAGAAATGAATTTGCTGCGGAAATTCTTGAAGCATTCCAGGGCGTGTCACCTTCAGTAGCAGGAAAAATAATTGGAGAAGTTATGAATGAGGCAATAGTGGGGCTCTCTTCTATGGATCCAGATACCGAGAGGCCTGCATCTGACGATATAAGAGAAAGGTTTGGAATAGCTCTAAAGGTGACTTTGAAAGCCCTATGTCAACGATACGAAAATAAAAAAAACACACCTACAAAGTATGATATTAAATTGTCAAAAGGAGAAGAAGGAGAACAATGGAAAATGTCGGTTGTAGAGGAAATCGAGGATTTCAAAGAATTTGATAAAGGTATTAAGCCTCTTTTTGAGCAAGGAATAGAATTCGGAAATCCGTTGCAGTTTGAAAGATACGGAGTAGTATTAGAAAAAGATGGGAATAGATATACAGCACGTGTAATGCGACGTGATTTTTCAGGTAAAATTATCGCTCAAACGAGCGTCAATTTGCCTGAACGAATTGATTATGTTGAAATTGCAGCTGGCTTGAAGAGTAAAAGTTTTACAGAATTTCGACAATCTCTGTCGTCTTTTGATGTAAAATTAGATGATTCCCCGCTTATAATAGCAGCTTAAGAAACTCCTTCATTCTCCTTGCATTTGAATTCAAAAATGTATATAATAAACCTTACGAAAAATGACGACTTTAAGGAGGGTTAGTTTGACTACATAGCTTATTTCTTTTAGGTTCCCCTAACTTGAAAAGCGACTGTAGCGGTCGCTTTTTTTTGTGCATTTTGAACTGGGATATATGATACAAACAATAATCGGAAAAAAATTGGGACAAGCACAAGCATTCCTCGAAGACGGAAGCAGAGTTCCTATGACCAAAATTATGGTTGCGGGAAATGTTGTAACCCAAATTAAGACAACGGAAAAAGACGGCTATCAATCCGTACAACTTGGGTGTGGAGAAGCAAAGAAAGCAGACAAACCAACAACAGGACACGCAACGAAAGCGGGGCTCAAAACGACGCCTCGTTTTTTTAGGGAAACAAAGGGAGATAAGATCGAGGATATGACTATAGGAGCAGAGGTGAATGTGGAAGAAGTGCTATCTGCAGGAGACATCGTTGACGTAACAGGAACATCAAAAGGAAAAGGATACGCAGGAGTAGTCAAGAGACATCATTTCAAAGGGGGACCTAAAACCCACGGACAATCAGACCGTCATCGTGCACCGGGTTCTATCGGTCAATCAACTACCCCCGGAAGAGTATACAAAGGGAAAAGAATGGCCGGACGGATGGGGGTCGACCAGGTGACCATTAAAAATTTAGAAATTATTGGCTACGCAGACGGAGTACTTCTCGTAAAAGGACTTGTGCCGGGACCTATCAGCTCTATTGTGACGATAACACGACGCGGAGTCAACAAAAAACATGTTGGCTTGTACCACGAGCCGGTAGTTGAAGATGAAATTATAGATACAAAAGTTGAAGAAATAGGTCCGTCTGTTGAGGAGCAAGAAGCACAAAGACTTGAGACAGAAGCAAAGGCGGAAGAGGAAGCAAAGGCAGAGCAAGAAGCTGCGCAAACAGCAAATCAAGTCGAAGAAGGCGTTGAGACCGGAAAAGCTGAAGTCTCAGACGAAATAGCCGAGAGCAAAGAAGTAACAGAAGAGGCAAAAGCAAAGGGAGAGCCGGTTGAAGAAGTAAAAGAGGAGGTTAAAGAATAAATATGGCAGAAGCTAAGAAAGTAACAAAGAAAATTACCAAAACAGAGAAGAAGGTTGTGAAACCTACCGTAAAATCAGTTTCAAAAAAAGCAGAAGTAAAGGTTGCGGTACCCAAAACAATGAGAAACAGAAGCGGACTTCATACGGTAAATGCAAGAAAAGCCGTATCGACTGAAAAAGGAACCGCAGTTAAAGCAAGTGTTTTCGGAGTAGACGGAGTTTCAAAAGGAAGCATGAGTTTGCCGGCTGAAGTATTTGGTGCGAAGCCCAATAAAGTCCTGGTAGCGCAGGCAATTCGGGTTTATTTGGCAAATCAAAGACAAGGAACAGCCTCAACAAAAACAAGAGGAGAAGTCGTTGGGTCAACGAGAAAAATTTACAGACAAAAAGGGACAGGACGAGCACGACACGGAGCCTTAAAAGCTCCTCTTTTTGTCGGTGGGGGAGTTGCTTTTGGGCCTCATCCAAGAAATTTCTCTCTTAATTTGCCGGCAAAAATGCGAAAAGCGGCCTTGGTTTCTGCGCTTTCGGAAAAGGCTCAGAATGGATTGGTAAAAGTTGTAGAAGGAGATTTTTCGGGTAAAACAAAAGAGGTTGCAAAACTGATGAAATCACTTGAATTAACACAGAAAGGGAAAGTGAATAAAGTCCTTCTTGTTATCGATAAAAATGAAAATGCAAAAAGAGGAGCTCACAATATCGGCGGACTTGAAATCGAAACTTCCGACACTCTTTCGACATATGGAGTAGTAATTAACAAGAATGTAATTTTTCTTAAGAATGCGGTGGAAGAATTAACAAAGAGGATTTCAAAAAACTAAATTATGCAAATACAACACATTATTATAAAACCGATAATTTCCGAAAAATCTTTAAAGGATGCAACCGCCGGAAGATACACTTTTTTAGTTAATAAAAAGGCAAACAAAACCGACATTAAAAAGGCAATCGAAAATGTTTTCGAAGTAAAAGTTGTAAAAATTATGACAAATATTACGAAAGGCTCAACAACAAGAAATACCAAAGTAGGAAGAAAAATTAATGTTTTTGCAGATAAGAAAGCTCGAGTTACTCTTCAAAAGGGTCAATCAATTGCAATATTTGATGAACATTTGGGGCTAGACAAGAAAGATGAGAAGAAAAAAGAGACAAAAAAGGTAGATAAAAAAGAAACTAAAAAGGAGGATAAATAGATGGCATCAACACTAAGAAAAATATTAAAAAAGAATTCGGGTCGGGACAATTCCGGAGGCGTTGTTGTAAGACATCAAGGCGGCAGGCAGAAGAGATATTACAGGATTATTGACTTTAAGAGAAATAAATTCGATATGGCCGGAACGGCTGTCGGAATTGAATACGATCCAAATAGATCGGTCGATTTACTTCTCATTCAATACAATGATGGTGAAAAGAGATACATCTTGCGTCCACTGAATGTGAATTTGGGAGACAAGGTTGTTGCAAGCGAGGTTGCCGATATAAAAAATGGAAACTCAATGAGGATTAAAAATATTCCAATCGGAACACCTGTTCACAATATCGAATTGACGCCCGGCCGCGGTGGACAGATTGTCCGTTCGGCTGGAAATCAGGCAATGATTGTAGCAAAAGAGGAAAAATATGTGCAAGTTAAATTACCGTCAGGTGAGATAAGAAGGATTTTGAACGATAATTATGCTACAATTGGCCAGCTTTCAAAGGTAGAATGGAAAGATAGAGTTTTGGGTAAGGCAGGAGCAAAAAGACACATGGGTATCCGGCCAACCGTAAGAGGAGTTGCTCAGGATCCAAAATCTCATCCACATGGAGGAGGAGAAGGAAGAAGCGGAATCGGTATGACATCCCCAAAAACCTATACCGGGCGCATTGCGGTTGGTAAAACACGGGACAAAAAGAAATACAGCAACAAGCATATTATTAAGAGGAGAAAATAAGCAAAGCTTGCTTTTGCAAGCAAAAGTAACAATATGAGTAGAAGTCTTAAGAAAGGACCATTAATAAACGAAAGATTACTGAAAAAAGTAATGCTTCAAAAAAACGGCTCAAATAGAGATGCTATCAAAACCTGGGCACGGGACTGTCAGATTCCGCCGGAATTTGTCGGACATACTTTTGGAGTACACAATGGAAAACATTTCATTACGGTGAAAGTCGTTGAGGGAATGGTGGGACACCGGCTTGGAGAGTTCTCACCAACCAGACACTTTAAGGGTCATGGAAGAATTGTTGCAAGAGAGATAAGCAAGACTTAATTACAGATATGCAATATACCGCTACCGCAAAAAATATTAAAGTTTCTCCCCGAAAGGTGAGACTTGTTGCCGACAGTATACGGGAATTGAGTGTTGCTCGAGCGCTTACCGCACTTATGGTGTCACGAAAAAGAGGAGCCGTATCTTTAAAGAAAGCAATGGATAGCGCAGTTGCAAATGCAGTTAACAACAGTAGTGCAAAAAAAGATGATTTAAAAATCAAAGAAATAAATGTAACCGAAGGAATCCGATATAAAAGATATCATTTTGCCGGACGGGGAAGAACCCGGCCGTATATGAAAAGAACAAGCCATATCAATATCGTTTTAGAGGACAGCATTGTTCGGGAGCTGCCAAAAATGACACTGCCGGCAGAACCTGTAAAAGAAGAAGTAAAGACAGAAAAAGCTATGAAAGAAAATAAGAAAGGAGCTAAAAAATAATGGGACAGAAAGTAAATCCGGTCGCACTAAGACTTGGTATTCATCACGATTTTAAAAGCGTAGGGTACTATCCAAAAAATATGTATGCCAAGGCGGTTTTGAAGGATATCAGAATCCGTGAAGCTTTGATGAAGAAATTGAAGCCGGCCGGTGTTGGAGATGTCATCATTGAGCGTTCTGCAAGTTCGATTAAGATAATTATTTACGTTATGCGTCCGGGAATTGTTATCGGTCGTGGAGGAAGCGGACTTGAGGAACTGAAAAAAGATATCGTCAAACTTTTGGGAGCAAATGAAACGGCACAAACAAAAAATTCCCAAAAAGTAGAACTTCGAGTAGAGCCAATCAAGGAACCGAACCTGTCAGCATATTTGGTCGCAAGCAATATTGCAGAGCAACTTGCCCGAAGAATGCCGTTTAAAAGAATTGTAAAACAGTCTTTGGACAGAATAATGCAAAGCGGTGCAAAGGGTGCAAGGATTGTTCTTTCGGGACGTATCAATGGAGCAGAAATCGGACGACGTGAGCGTTCTCAGGTTGGAAAAGTATCTCTTTCAACAATCCGGGAGAATATCGACTTCGCAAGCGTACCGTCATTAACAAAATCAGGATACATCGGAGTGAAAGTTTGGATTAACAAAAAATAGGAGAGAAATATATGTTACAACCAAGAAAAACAAAATACAGAAAATTATTTAAGCCACGAAGTCTACCGGGACCAGCCGTCAAAGGAACAAAGGTAAGCTTTGGAGAATTTGGGCTCCGCGCGACCGAATCGGGCCACGTATCGAGCCGACAAATCGAGTCTGCAAGACGTGCCATTGTCCACTTCATCAAAAGAGGTGGACGGGTTTGGATTCGGATTTTTCCGGCTATGCCTATTACAAAAAAACCGCCGGAAACGAGAATGGGTGGAGGAAAAGGAGACGTTGACCATTGGGTATCGGTTGTGAGACTGGGGCAGGTTATGTTTGAGATGGGTGGGATTGATGAAGCAACCGCGCGGGAAGCATTAAGACTTGCTGCGATGAAATTAGCAGTCAAAGCAACATTTGTAAAGAAAAACGACTAATTTTAAAAATATGAAAAAAGAACAAAAGAAAGAACTAAGAGCAAAAACAGTTGACGAACTTATCAAAGAACTTCGTGATTTGCGTTCCGAAGTTTCAAAATTGAAAGTAGATATGAAAACAGGAAAAGCGACCGACATGAATTCTTTTTATAAGAAAAAGAAAGATATTGCACGAGTATTGACATATCTTTCCGAGAAAAGAGGGGAGGCTAAAGTAAGCGCATAATGCTGCTTTTAAACTAATATGCCAACAAAAACAGTAAAAAAAACAACCATAAAAAAAGCGGAGATAAAAGTTGAAAACAAAGAGAAAAAAGTTATGAAACAAAAAGAAACTAAAACCAACAAAACAATGACAGGAACCGTTGTATCGACAAAAATGCAAGGAACCGTTGTTGTTTCAATTGAGCGCAAAGTTGCACATAAATTGTATGGCAAGTTGATTAAGGTTACAAAGAGAATTAAAGCTGACAAAAACGGAATTGAAGTAAGTGAGGGCGAAGTTGTTGTTATAGAACAAACCCGCCCAATAAGTAAAGACAAAAATTTTAGAGTTATTAAAGTGGAGGGCAAAAAATAAATGGTACAACACAGAACAATGTTGGTAGTTGCCGACAATAGCGGCGCAAAACAGCTTCAAGTAATCCACATTTATGGTGGGTCAAAAAGAAGTTTTGGATATTTGGGTGAGATTTTGGGATGTGTTGTTAAGAAAGCTCTTCCTCACGGACAATTTAAAAAAGGAGACAAAGTAAAAGTGGTTCTTGTAAGGGTAAAAAAGGAGCACAAGAGAATCGACGGTACGTACATCAGATTTTCGGAGAATGCCGGAGTAGTAATTGATGAAAAAACGAAAGATCCGTTGGGAACCCGCATATTTGGTCCGGTAGCCCGGGAAGTTAAGGACGCGGGTTTTGCAAAGATTGCCTCATTGGCAAAGAATGTTGTTTAAGCGAGTAAATTAAATATGAAAATAAAAAAAGGCGATACAGTACAAGTAATGATAGGAAAAGATAAGGGTAAAAAAGGGGAAGTTGTAAAAGTGCTTCCTTTAAAAGGAATGGTTGTCGTTGAGAACGTGAATCAATACAAAAGACATGTAAAGGGACGAGCTCAAGGTCAAAAGTCTGAAATTGTAACGATCACAAAGCCATTACATGCTAGCAAAGTTTCATTAATTGACCCAAAAAAGAAAAAACCTGCACGTGCGGGCTACAAAATAACAAAAGGAAAAAAAGAGCGGATAAGCCGTATGAGTAAAGAAGTTATATGATTACGTCTTGGCTACGCTTAGCCGCATGAGTAAGGAAGTAATTTAGTTTACATAATATGAAAGTACAAGCATCAGTAAAAAAACGTTGTCTGAACTGCAAAATCATAAAAAGAAAAGGCAGACTGTTAGTCATTTGTGAAAATCCAAGACATAAGCAACGTCAAGGATAGAAACGTTGCTTGGCTACGCTAAACAGAGACAAGGTTAATTTTAAAAAATATGGAATTTAAAAAGAACTTTGAAGAAAAAACAACAAAAGAGTTAAAAGAAAAACTGAAGGTAAAGTCTGTGATGGCAGTACCGAGAGTTATAAAAATTGTAGTTAATATGAGTTCAAGAGAATTCTTGAAAGACCGAAAGAATATTGACAAAGCAATTGAGGATTTAACTCAAATAACCGGGCAGAAGCCACGGATTGCAAAAGCAAGAATTTCTATTGCAACCTTTAAGCTTCGTGAGGGGGATAAAATTGGTTTATCGGTTACTCTTCGTGGAAAGAGGATGTATGATTTCTTGGAAAAACTTGTTAAAATCGTTTTCCCTCGGGTAAAGGACTTTAACGGAGTGCCCTTTACAGCATTCGATGGAAGAGGTAATATATCGGTTGGCTTTAACGAGCAGCTTGTTTTTCCGGAAATCGATTCCGGAAAGGTAGATACTCTTCGTTCTTTGCAGGTGACAATTGTTACCAATGCTAAGAATGATGAGAAAGCAAAAATGTTACTCGAGGCAATAGGAATGCCTTTTGTAAAGGATATAAAAAATTAATATGGCAAAGAAATCAACAATTGTAAAATTAGGGAAAAAGCAAAAATTTAAAACACGCGAAGTCAATTTGTGTGCACTTTGTGGAAGAACACGTGCTTACATGAGACTTTTCGGAATTTGCAGAATTTGTTTTCGTGAGCGGGCTTTGAAAGGAGAGTTCCCGGGCGTCAAAAAAGCGTCTTGGTAAAATAATTATTATGACATACCCTGTTGCAAGCTTTTTAATACAAATAAAAAATGCCTATATGGCAAATAAAAACGAAGTGAGTTTTCCGTACTCAAAGATGGTTCTTTCTATCGGGAAAGTTTTGAAAGATGAGGGGTACATCAAGGATATTAAAGAGGCAAAAGAGGAAGGAAGACAAGTCGTAACCGCTACCCTTTTGTATAGGAAAAATGAAGCAGCTTTGAAGGATGTAAAGATTATTTCAAAGCCGTCAGTTCATACTTATGTCAATAAAGTGAAGACAAAAAAAGCAGCAACAAAATATGATTTGGCTATAGTTTCGACCAATCAAGGAATTATGTCCAATAGAAAAGCAACAAAATTAGGAATTGGAGGAGAATTGCTCGCAAGAGTAAGTTAGTAATATATGGCATCAAATATCGGAAAACAACCAATAACTTTAGCAGCAGGAGTAACCGTTACAAAAGACGGCAGAAGTGTTAGTGTGGCCGGAACAAAGGGCACATTGTCCTGGACCGTTCCTGCAGGTATTGATGTTGAGATAGTTGACAACACCGTAGTTGTTAGAAAAGAACATGAGAGCCGGTATCTTGAAAAATTTTATGGACTAACAAGAGCTCTTATCGCAAACATGGTGACCGGTGTTTCGAAAGGCTTTGACAGGAAATTAGAGCTATCAGGAGTAGGGTACAGGGCAAGAGTTGACGGGCGGGATTTGGTATTAAATCTCGGATTTTCTCATCCTGTTAAGATTTCCGCTCCTGAAAATGTTACTTTCAATGTTGAAGAAAATATCATTACCATCAGTGGAATTGACAAGCAAATAGTTGGAGATACGGCAAGTAAAATAAGAAAAGTTCGTCCGCCGGATCCTTACAAAGCAAAAGGAATTAAATATGAAGGTGAAAAGATAAGAAGAAAGGCAGGAAAAACTGCAAAAGCAGCATAGGTTATATGAATAAGAATCAAGACAGAAAAACAAGAAGGATAAAGCGAATCAGAAGAAAAATCGCTTTTGTTTCCGATAGACCGAGGCTTACGGTGTTCCGTTCGAATGCGAATATTTATGCTCAAATAATTGACGACAGTAAGGCAAAAACTCTTGTTGCCGCGTCTTCCAAAGAAACAAAGGTAACAAAAAAGATGGAGCAAGCCCAAGCTGTTGGGAAATTGATAGCAGAGAAAGCAAAAACAGCAAAAATTAAGACTGTTGTTTTTGACAAAGGAGCATACAAATTTCACGGAAGAGTAAAAGCTTTGGCAGATGGGGCACGCGAAGGAGGACTACAATTTTAATAGCTACTATCTAATAGCTATTAGCTAATAGTTTATATGGAGAATCAATACGACGAAAAAATAGTACAAATAAATAGGGTTTCTAAGAAAACCAAAGGTGGAAATAAGATGAGATTTTCTGCCCTGGCTGTTGTTGGCGACAGAAAGGGTAAAGTAGGAGTTGGACTTGGAAAATCGGCTGATGTTTCATCGGCTATTCAAAAAGCAATAGCATATGCAAAAAAACATTTTATCGATGTACCTATTGTTAATGACACTATTCCACGGGAAATAAGAGTAAAAGAAGGAGCTGCGGAAGTCATGCTGAAACCCGCTCCTCAGGGGTCGGGTATTATTGCCGGCGGTGCCGTGAGAAGTGTTGTCGAAGCAGCGGGAATTCATAATGTTTCTTCAAAAATTTTAGGCACAGCGAATAAAGGGAGCAACGTCCATGCAACCTTCTTGGCTTTGAAGGAATTGGGAAGAAAGACTGTTTAGTATGAACAATTTGCCAAAAATAACAACCAAAAGGATGAAAAGACTCGGTCAGGGTCATGGGTCGGGTCGTGGCAAAACCTCAGGACGCGGAACAAAAGGACAGAATGCGCGAAGCAATAGGGCTCTCTCTTTTGAAGGAGGAGCGCTTCCCCTCATAAAAAGGCTTCCATTTAGACGCGGCAAAGGTCGCAATGTTTCCTTAAAACCTACTCCAATAGTAGTCAATATAAAGGTGCTTAACCTACTTCCTGCAAAGTCGGTTGTTGATATTGAGACACTTATCAAACATAATATAGTGACGTCTTCCGATGCGAAAAAACTTGGCGTGAAGATTTTGGGTGATGGCGAACTGAAGCATGCTCTTACCGTAAAGCTCCCCATATCAAATTCTGCACGCGCCAAAGTTGAAAAAGCCGGCGGCACGTGTGAGTAGAAAGCTTTATGAGCAAATTTTTTGCAGTCCTTAAAAAGATCTTTAAAGATCGCGATTTAAGGAAAAAAACTCTTATTGTTCTCGCCCTCTTTTTTGCATTCAGATTTTTAGCCCACATCCCTGTTTCCGGAGTAAACCTCAATCAACTAAAGGCCCTTTTTGAGCAAAATCAGTTTCTGGGTCTCATCAACCTTCTGGGTGGAGGAACTCTTGCTAACTTCTCGGTCTTGGCTGTCGGAATTGGCCCTTATATCTATGCGTCCATTGTGATGCAGCTTGCTACACAAATTTATCCCAAACTTGAAGAATTGCAGAAGGAAGGAGAATACGGAAGGCAGAAAATCAATCAGTACACCCGTTACATAACTCTTCCGTTAGCTGTGCTTCAGTCCATTGGAATGTACGCACTTCTCCGAAGCCAGGGCCTTATCGCCAACCTCAATCCATTTTTGCTTTTGGTTTTTATCGCAACGCTTGTCGCGGGAACAATGATCATCCTTTGGATAGGGGAACTTATTTCAGAACAGAATATCGGAAACGGAATTTCGCTTATCATCTTTGCCGGTATTGTCGGCCGGCTCCCTTCTGCCATTGGCCAAGCATTTAGCACGATTACACCGGATCAACTTATCAACTATGCACTGATTGGTGCTGCCGGTTTTATACTCGTTGCGGCAATTGTGTATGTCACTGAGGCTGTGAGAAAGGTTCCAGTCATTTATGCACGGCGTATCCGCGGGGGACGCTCCGAAAGCGCCCAGCAGACATTTTTGCCGTTACGGCTCAATTCGGCCGGAGTCGTGCCTATCATTTTTGCAATTTCTATTGTCCTTCTCCCCTCTCTTCTTGCGAATTACTTCATTGCTTCAAAAAATGCAGCACTTGCAGGTGTCGGTCATTTCTTGGCTGCGAATTTCTCTTCTACCTCCATTGGGTATAACTTGGTATATTTTCTTATGGTTTTTGGGTTCACATATTTTTATACGGCAATTGTTATCAATCCCCAGAAAGTGTCAGAGGATATTCAAGAAGGCGGCGGTTTTATTCCCGGAATTAGACCCGGCAAACCAACGGCTAATTACATTAATTTCATTGTGACTAGAATTACTCTCGTTGGAGGACTGTTTTTGGGAATTGTTGCAATAATCCCGAATGTTTTACAGGCAATGACGGGCATTCAGGCACTGCTTGTAGGGGGAACGAGTATTTTAATTGTAGTTTCGGTTGTTATTGAAACCGTCAAAATTTTCCAAACACAGCTTGTTACACGTTCATACGAAAGGTTTAATTTATGAAAATCATTTTAATAGGTATTCAGGGAAGCGGTAAATCAACACAGGTAAAAAT
>JAYRRJ010000045.1:0-5441 GCA_041910135.1 Candidatus Levyibacteriota bacterium | reverse complement strand
GTTCTCAGGTTATTCTTACCCGCCATCCGTGTTTCTTCTCTTTGTTCCTTTTGTGCTACTGCCGTTTCAAGCCTCGCAGTCACTATGGGTGTTTTTAAATGTGTTGTTCCTGATTGCATCTATTATTCTTCTTGCGAAACTATTTTCTGTCAAGTTTTTTTCTGACACAAACCTCATTTTATCAGGGTTAATTTTTCTTTCTTTTCCCGTTAAATTTACTTTGGGAATGGGGCAGATAAACATCCTGATTTTATTATTTTTGGTTTTAAGTCTTTATTTCTTAAAGATAAAAAATGATTTTTTTGGCGGAGTTTTTTTGGGTCTATCACTTGTAATTAAATTGTTCCCGCTGCTTTTACCGGTTTACTTTTTGCTAAAGTTAAACAAAAAAATACTAACAGGATTTCTGGCAATTTTTGGAGCCGCATTTTTAAGCGTCTTTATTTTTGTTCCTGAAAAAACAAATCTGTATTTTTTCCATAACGTAGTGCCGTATTTTTTTTCGGCATCGTGGAAGCTTGATTACTATAGTCAGTCGTTAAGCGCTTTTATCGGAAGGACTTTTGGAACAGGAGACGAAGGGAATTTCTTAAGAATAGTAATAGCAATTATTGTTATTTTTATTACCTTTCTTGTTATTTTTAAGAAAAGAAAAAATGATTTTGAAACATTAAGTTTGGAATATGGACTGTTGATTACAGCAACAATGTTAATTAACACATTTTCTTGGCAACACCATTTTGTGTGGCTTGCAATTCCTTTTTATGCCGTCGTTTCATTTCTATTAAAAAATAAAAAACGAGCGGTTTGGATTTTGTTGACTTTTATTTCTTATCTTCTTATTTCAGTAAATTTCAAAAATCCAAACGTGTTGCCTGTTTTTTTCCAATCTCATGTGTTTTATGGAACTCTTATTCTCTATGTTATGCAGCTAAAACTTTTAATTGACAAGATAAAAGCGTAGTGTTTTAATCGGGTTATGGAAAGAATATCCCAAGGCAGGTTTGTGCCAGATGCAAATACAAACGAGTTTGTTATAGCAAAACCCTTACCTACAGATTGTTACATACGAATGTACGGAGATGCAGAAGTGTACGTTCTGACCCAGGAAGCTTCTCTGCAACTAATTGCGCAGGCAACAGATAGTATCAGAAAAAGCCAAGATGAATTTTATGCAGCCAATCCGCATCTGCGGGGAGATAGAGCGTATTATTCTTGGTTAGCTCAAGCATCAGATCAATAATCCCTTTCTTTTTATTTCTCAATTAAATCATACACCGCAAACGAACACTGTTGGTTTAAGTAGCATTTTGCGATATACTACGGAATATGTTCGACGGCTTTTTTTCCCTCTTTTCTCATGATTTAGGTATCGATTTAGGGACGGCAAATACGTTGGTTTTTATAAAAGGAAAAGGAATTGCTGTCAGAGAACCATCGATTGTTGCCAGACATTTACGCTCCAAAAAAATAATTGCAGTAGGAACCGAAGCGAAAAAAATGCTGGGTAAGACTCCGGGTTCTATAGAAGCTATCCGTCCACTCGAGCACGGAGTCATTTCAGACTTTGATGGGGCAACGTACATGCTTTCATATTACATAAAAAAAGTGCACGAATCAGGGAGAAGAATACCGCTTCTTGCCCGTCCACGCGTTGTCGTTGGGATACCAAGTGGCGTTACGGAAGTTGAACGGCGTGCGGTATGGGAATCTGCCCTTACTGCCGGAGCAAGAGAGTGTTATCTTATTGAAGAACCGATGGCTGCAGCTGTGGGAGCAGGAGTTTCAGTTTTCGAACCGACAGGTGTCATGACTGTTGATATTGGCGGCGGAACGACGGAAATTGCCGTTATATCTCTTGGTGGGATTGTCGTTAACCGTTCACTAAAAGTTGCAGGATATGACATGGATCAAGCAATCGTACACTCTATTCGGCTCAAGCACGGCCTTATTATTGGGGAAAAAACTGCTGAGGAAGTAAAAATAAAAATTGGCAGTGCATATCGCAAAGCGAAGAAGATAGAAGTTAGAAGACAAAAGTCAGAAAAAGACAAGGAAGGAAAAAATCAGGAAAAAGAGGACCCAAACTCCCAACTACAAACTTCCGACTCCCAGTCAGAACGAGTTGCTTTGATTCGCGGACGGGATGTGGAGAGAGGACTTCCAAGAAGTTTGCGCATTACAGAAAGTGAGATACGCGAGGCGATGGGACCGGTTATTACAGAGATTATAGACAGTGTTATGGAGGTCGTTGAAGAGACTCCCCCCGAGTTAACGTCCGATATATTGGAGCATGGAATACTTCTGACAGGAGGAGGAGCGTTACTTTCGGGTATGGATGAGTTGATTGTCGAGCGCACAAAAATCCCGGTGACTGTTGTTGAAGACCCATTAACAACTGTTGTAAGAGGATGCGCAAAACTGCTTGATGATCCGGCTCTTTTGAATCAAGTAAAAGTTACAGGTGGTCTGCGATAACAACGTTTGGTATCACTTTTTGTTACATAAATTTTCCTCTTTATTACTTCGTTCTTACATTCCAATTGATATGATAACAACTGTTGTTGAAAAGTATGGAGATGGAGCGTGAAAGGCCAAAGGAACCGGATTTGCCCTCCCGTCGTGCACGCATTTTTTTCCTAAGACACGGAGAACCTCTTGAGTACGGCGCAGACACATCATTAACAGAAAATGGTATTGAGCAGACGAGAAAATTTGCAGATTATCTTGTGGGGGAATTGACGGCGGATAAAAGAAAGAAAATTGTTAAAATCCTAAGAAGCGATAGGAAAAGAACCGATGAAACAGCGGAGGTTGTTGCTAAGCGCGTACATGAGGGAATACGAAGTGGCGAGCTTAATTCTGTAACTGCGAAAGAAAACATTCGAAAAAGACATTTTGTTACCCCAAGTAATACTCTTGACCCAGTCATTGCAGCCGGGGTTCCTCTTGAGGACGCCTATCGAGTATGGCTTTCATTGGATTATGCTAGTGCTCGTGAAATTGGTGCAAAATGGAGTGGGGATATTGCGCAAGAAGCATTTCAATTGTCTCGGTTATTGGGTGGTTTTGTTGCAGAGACTCCTGTTGGGCCCGATTTGTATTATGTATTAGCAACGCATGAGACGACGCTCGGAGCGATTCTAAAGCATTCTTCACTCGGAGAACAACCAATTGGGTTCGCTCAACACGTAGAAATTGAAGCGAGGGGAGAATTCATGTGGGTAGCTTTCAATGAAGTAATTTTTAGTGGTAAAAACAAGGATTTTGATTGGCAAATCGCAAATGGAAAACTTACTTCCTGATGAAATTCATTAACCCCTCAGTTTTTTGTGGCGCATTTTATCAATGGGATTTTGTATAACAACAACTAATAGAACCGAGAACATAAGCGTAGGAAATGAAATAAGCAATGAGTTGAGGTAGGGAATTGTCGGGATATGCAAAGAAAAAAGAATTTTAGCAAAAATCATATGGGTGATGTAAACCGGATATGACAGTTCTCCGATAAATCTGTCGAATGTATTTTCTTTCGTTAATAAAAAAAAGTAAGGGATGGAAATAGCAAAAGCTATGTAATAAGTGAGCCCCATTAAGAATGATCTTTCAAGAATCCGGCCCGGCAAGAACTGGTAAAAAACGATAAATAGGAGAAAGAAGATAAGAACCACTAATGGAAGTTTTGTCATTTTGGGTTTTTTTAGGTGATTGTAGATGTAACGGTAACTTATCATTCCAAAAAGGAAGAAAAGAAAATATTTCATAAAGCTATAAATGAGAGTATGTTGCGGAATAATGGAGAAAGGTTCGATGATGCCATAAAAAAGGGTAGCATAAAAAAGTACGAAGAGTAAAAAGTTTTTCTTTATTCTTATTAAAAACGGTGCAAGAACGTAAAACATAAGTTCGATTTGAAGAGTCCATGCGGGATTTACGATAAGGTACCCCGGAGCTAAATTGTCTTGAATAAAAAAGTAATCTCTTGTCAGAATAAGAGTGAAATTCCTCAAAATGAAATTTATGAATTCGGACACTGCGGGAATTCCCGACAAATAGGTCGAGTATTGAAAATAATGGGTGATAGCAGTTTCGTCGGAGCCCAGGTGTAAATGTATTTTTATAAAGCCAAAAACAATTGTGAGGCAAAGAGCAACCCAATAGAGTGGGAAAATTCGTAGTGCTCGGCTTGCATAAAATGAGAACTTGGATTGGTATTTTCCGTCTAAAATGAGCGCCATATAAAAGCCTGAAATAATAAAAAAAGAAAGAATGGCCGCTTGTTGGTTAAAGAGAAAAAGGCCATGAGGCTCATGTGCGTGGTAAACGACAACAGTAAGCGCGAACAATAACCTCAAAATCCCCATGACTAGTAGTATATCCTTCAGTTATGAATAAATAAAGACAAGCTTATTGAAGAGTAATTCGTCTAGCGAGCTTGTCACGCAATGGTTTGATGTGGTTGACAAATTTGAGGCTTTCGAGTATCATATACCTACATGAATTTGAACTTGTTCGTTCGTGGATTTAGGCTCAGAGGAAATATGAAATCAAGAGTAATTTTGACAACATCTTCTTCTTAAGTCTTCCGCGGAAAACAAAAATTCACGTTTGACATTTCTTTTTTGTCATTCCTGCGAAAGCAGGAATCTAGATTCAATGGAATTGGATCCCGCATCAAGTGCGGGATGACAGTAAGATGTCTGGTTCTTTGATAACTGAATAGACGTTTGAAAAGTGGTGGGAAATCTTAGATTTCCTTGGGCTGCAAAGCTCAATGAATACTGCTTTTCAAATATTTTTTTTAGGTTCAATAAAATTCCTAAAAAGTAACATTTTCCCTGCGGGCTTAGGCCTCTAAAGGAAAATGTTCGAAAGCCTCAATTCATCCGTTATTTCTTCGAAAGAACGGTATTCTTGAGGCTAATCGTAAATCGAAGAGCAGGACAAACACAAAAATGTTTGTCTGTTTTGTAATCAAAACAGTCACTCAAAATTTAGGTTTCCTAAATTTTTTTGAGAGTTTGATCCTGGCTCAGGATGAACGCTGGCGGCGTGCCTTAGGTATGCAAGTCGAACGAGTTCCAGCTTGCTGGAACTAGTGGCGGACGGGTGAGTAACGCGTATGAATCTACCCAAGAGTTATGAATAACTTGCCGAAAGGTGGGCTAATACATAATAGTCCTCACCGTTTCTGAGGTGATATCTGACTAATTTTAGTTTTAAACTTAGGTTTGAAACAGATTATGTGCTTATGTCATTTGAGAAACGGTGAGGTAAAGGGCTTTACTGCCCGCTTTTGGAGGAGCATGCGTCCTATCAGCTAGTTGGTGAGGTAATGGCTTACCAAGGCTATGACGGGTATCTGGACTGAGAGGTCGAACAGACACAGGGGCACTGAGACACGGGCTCCACATCTACGGATGGCAGCAACCAGGAATATT
>JAYRRJ010000044.1:0-2173 GCA_041910135.1 Candidatus Levyibacteriota bacterium | reverse complement strand
AGAAAAAACGCCAAATTGCACCCTTTTTGAAGGTCTGAGAGGGTATTTTGGTAACAAATAGCTTAATTTTTATTGATATATAAGGAAAAAAGGTGATTTTGAGGTATTTTTATTACGCCTCGAGGAGTTTTTGATAGATTCTTTTGAGTTCTTCACCTGTTTTCTCTTCTGCACCTTTAATTGTAATAATAATTTTTCCCAATGCCCGTGACTGATCGAATTTTACATTCCATCCATATTTTTCACCTAAAGTACGCGCCATCTCGTCTTGCTCGGGAATATAAATTTTATCACTCTTTTTTTGAGGCTCTTTCTTTTGAATCTCTGCCTTAACTTGACGCGCGACATCCTCTGCTCCACGAACACTTATACCCTCAACAAGGATCTTCTTAAAAGCGGTGAGCATGAGTTTTGGGTCGCCGATTGAAATAAGTGGTCTCACGTGGCCTTCGGTTATAACTCCGGCAGCAAGAGCGTCTTTGATAGCGTCAGGGAGGGTCAAAAGACGAATGGTGTTTGAGATGTATGGTAATGATTTTCCCACTCTTTTTGCAACTTCCGTTACCGAAAGGTTGAATTCGTCAATAAGCCTTTTGTAGGCTTGCGCACGTTCGATAGGATTGAGGTCCTCACGTTGCACGTTCTCAACTATTGACATTTCAAGCATCTGTTGGGGGGTTGTCTGTTTTACAACTACCGGAACCTTTATGAGTCCCAGGATTTTTGCAGCTCTCCATCGTCTTTCACCGGCGATAATTTGGTATCCGGCAGGAGTTTCTGCAACCACAATGGGTTCAAGAATGCCTTGTTCGCGGATAGAATTGACGAGGTCGGTTAATGATTCAGGTGAAATGAGTCCCCGTGGCTGGAGAGGGTTGGGTTGCAAAAGAGATAAGTCCAGTTCGACAATTGACATTGTCTTATAATCGTCCATATTTGTTCAATACTATACTACTTCTACGACTTTTTTTCCACGGGCATTTTTAAACTGGACAGTCCCGTCGGAAATAGCAAAAATAGTGTAATCCTTTCCCATAGAAACTCCTATTCCAGGATGAAATTTAGTTCCTTTTTGTCTTACGATAACATTCCCTGAAATAACCTTTTGACCGCCGAAAACTTTAACGCCTAGACGCTTTGAGATGGAATCCTTATTTCCTTTGACTGAACCTGCCGACTTTGTATGTGCCATTTATTCTTTTCCTCCTTTAATCCCTGTAATTTCGACTTTCGTAAGTTGTGCTCGAAATCCGGTTGCTCTGCGAAACCTTGCTTTTGCTTTAAATTTTGCAACTCTTACTTTATCTCCTTTTATCTGGTCGACGATTTTTGCTGTGACTGATGCATTTTTTACAAGCGGAGTTCCGACAAGGGTTGTTTTTTCATCGCCAAGGAGCAATACCTCATCAAATGAGATATTTTTGCCTTTTTCACCCTCAATTTTGTCGATTTCAAGAACAGTGCCGGAGGTCACTTTGTACTGTTTTCCTGCCGCTTTGATAACTGCAAAATTCATAATGAATGGTATTGTACCAAAAAAGTCATCGTTGTTCAATAATTTAGCCTTGGGAATTAGATTATTTCTAAAGTTTGTCTCTTTTTATATTCATACCCGACGGATGACACTATCCCCAAAAGAATGAAATTTGTAACCAAAGAGCTTCCTCCGTACGAAACGAACGGGAGGGTCACACCGATAATAGGCATCATTCCCATGTTCATGCCAATATTGGTGACCGTTTGGACTAGAGTAAGAAAAAATACTCCCATCACGATAAGATACGGATACAGGTCGTCAATTGGTTTTGAAAGCCGGTACATCCTGTACAAGAGAAAGCAAAGAAGGCAGATGATGCCTGCTCCGCCGATGAATCCCAGCCCTTCAGATACCGAAGCGAAGATAAAATCCGTCTGCCTTTCCGGCAAAAAACGAAGAACCGACTGCGTTCCCTCACCTAACCCTTTTCCAAATAACCCTCCGCTGCCTATAGAAATTAACGCCTGGATAGCATTGTATGAGGAACCAAACGGATCGGCGGTGAGGTTAAAGAGGGTTACCAATCTTTCTTTTTGATACGGCCTCAGAATGTTGAGTACGACAGGCGCAGGTGAAAGCACCGCAATAAGCGTAATTAAGTAGTAATAAAAAGGGAAACTGTACATAAAAAGCATT
>JAYRRJ010000043.1:0-7020 GCA_041910135.1 Candidatus Levyibacteriota bacterium | reverse complement strand
CTCATGGCAATGCTTTGTGACAATTGTGGCAAGGGAATCATGTACGGCAACCTGGTTTCCCACGCAAAAAACAGAACAAAAAGAACCTTCAAGCCCAACCTTCACAAGAAGACCGTAGTTTTTAATGGCAAAAAAATGAATGCCAAGCTTTGCACAAAGTGCATAAAGCTTTTTAAGAAAGCAGACACTGCTCTTAAAGAGCAAAAAGCACAAACTTCAACAGTTCCCGCAACCGCTTAAAATAAGCTGAGCCGTTCCAGGAGTCTTTTTCCTTCATCTCCAAATCCGTTGATAAAATCTTTGTAATTCATTGCATTTTTTCCCTCGACTTGAATTTTTCCTTCCGGCAAAAGCTTTACGATTTTAGTTTGATTTTTCAATTCTGTTGTTAGCCAAACTCCCGGCCATGGATAAAAAGCACGAATCATATTTTTTAATTTTTCTCTGTCCGGAGGATTGATAATATCAATCCTCCCATCCTTTTTTTCAATACGATAGGACCAAGTTTCTTTCATGTGGTCTTGTGGAGTAAGCGAAAGCTGTTCTCCATTCTCCAATTTTTCAATTAGCTCTACTACCATTTCGGAACCTATCTCAAAAAGAATAGAAAGTAAGTCCTCAGACGTTTCATTTCCGGTTAAATCATATGGTCGCTGCGCTATTATCGGACCATGGTCGATTTCATTGTCAAGCTTAATAAGAGAGACTCCTGTTTGTGCTTCTCCATTCAACAAACTGTATTGGACAGGAGAGGGGCCTTTCCATTTCGGGAGCAAGCTGGGATGAATGTTTATGATTCCGTTTTCAAATAAGCCAATGATTTCATCCGGAATAAATGCTCCGTAGGACGCAAGAACTGCTACTGTGGGATGAAGTCTTTTGATCATTTCGACCGTCTCCGGGTCTTTGAGATGTGAGGAAGCAAAAGGAATATTTTTTTCTTTACAAAAATCTACGACCTTGCCGTTTGTATCATTGGTAATGACTAGTTGCAGATTTAACTTCATAAGCTTTTCAATGACCGGTATAACAAACCAACCACTTCCAAAGAAAATAATATTCTGGTTCATGTTGCTATTATACTAAAGAAACAAAGGATGAATATGAAAAATTGGCGTTGTTGGTAATCTACGGTATAATACCTGTATGAGTGAATCGGAAGTTAGAGTTCAAAGCGCATCAGAGGCAATTACGCCCACAGCTTTGGTCCAGGATATTTATGCAGGTGTCAGATCGCCGGAGGACCAAAAAAAGATTACCGACATGAAGGAATTCTATGAAAAGAATGATGGAGTTGTTGTGGGGGAAATAGAGCAACTTCGCACAGAAATGGGATCAATGGAAGGCTGGAAGCAAACAAAAGAAAAAGCCAAACAGGAATTGGAAAGCGTTCCGCCCGATGTTCTGGAGAGAATTCTCAAGCAATTTGCGCCCTTTATAAAAAATCTTCCTGCAGGACATAGTCGGGGACATTTCTTGAGGGATACTTCCTACCTTTCACTCATTATGCATGACATGAGTGTTACGAATAACGACCCGGTTGAAATTTTCGTCGGACTTCTGGGAGGGATGTACCATGATATAGGCAATTCGGTTGTCGATAGGTATCAGGAGGCAAAAAGGTTTTCCGGTCATGCAGAAATTGGTGCGCATTTATTTGGAGAGGTTTCGAAAGGACTTATCGGCGACAATCTGCGAAAATTGGCGCAACTTGCTATTGCCGGGCACACTCATTATTTAAAAGATAGGACGGTTGTGAAAGGACAAGAAACACGAACGGTTAAGCCATATGAAGACGAGGTTGTTGAGGGAAATAGAATCGCTTTTTGGTGGACAAGACAGTCTGATAGGATGGATGCACAAGGTCCCATAATGGACGTGAGGCACATGGTGACAAAAGCCGAACCCACTGAAGACTTTGATGGTAAAGAATTTCATGCGACATGGGATAATCCAAATGACGATTTCAAACATCAATTTACACCAAGGCTTCGAACCAACGAAGAAAGGACAAAAGAACCGAAACCAAAAAATACCATGAATGTATTGGAGCATGTGACGATGTTCGCAGACTCAAATTTTAATCCGGACCTTCCTTATGCAAAACACGATAATCAACTCTATAAAGAAATGGTAAGTAAGGCAGCCGATGAGCAAAAAGAATTTGTAAATGCCGCAGCAACAGGAACAACACAACTGACTCCGGAAGCAAGAGACGCAGCATTCAGACGATACTTTCGCATGGTAAGAACTATTGAGCCGGCTGATAACACCGATGATGCAATACATAAAATGATGGACAAATTCAAGTTGCTTTCGGAAGAAGATCAAGATAAATGGGCGGGAGCGTTTGATATTTTGACGAGGAAACTATACCCACAAATGCATAAGAGAATCAAAGGAGTTTTAGATGCGCCCATTGTAAAAATCAATGAAAAGGGACAGGCAGGAGCAACGAGAGTACAAGATATTTTGGACAATCATCTGCAAGTTTTGGGGCGAGAAATCTGGAATCAATTTGACCCCTCAAAGATTGCCGCGTAACTTCTATTTTTATCCTATAGAAAATCTTTTTTCTAATTTTGTAGTATAATATTCGCATGACAAACAGAGCTGAAGCAGGTATTTCTCCTGTGCCAAATGGAATCGAAAGAGCAATCGTAATGCAAACACATAGAGCAGTTCCGGACAGAATTGCCCGGGAACGCGCGATTGTAATTCCACGCGATCCGATAGCTGATTATGAAGCACATCAATTAAAGTCATTGGGAGATTATCGTATGCGGTACAATCAGGATGGACAGATATTTATTGACAGATTTAATAAAACCGGTATCCAAATCGAATTACCCAGTTTTCCGTCGCATATTGATTTAGGATTTGATAGTGTGGATGTTGTCGAAAGACTATGGCCATGTATCCCGGATGTCGAAACTGCAATTCGTTATACAAGACATATTGCAGATGAATATGATAGAAAAACCGGTCAACAAACCATGTCCTTGCTTGCGATACATAGAGTTATTCGGGATGTGTCTTTAGAACTCCAAAAGCCTGCGGAGGAAAGGCCCACATGGGAAGAATTAGAAGCAAGGGTACTTCTTGCTATCGATTCTGAAAGGCTTGACACAGCGCGTGATGCAGATAAAGTTGGGTTAGGGAAAACAATGGCGAGTGCTGTTAGTAAAGACAAGAAGGGGAGAGAAAATTCCGGAAGAACAAGAATGAAACTTGCTCATATGTATCCAAAAATAACATCGATGCTTCTTCGAAACGAGCATAAACACAACAAATATAGATATCTTGAAAGCGTTTTGTATCAGGAAAGAGAAAGGGATAGAATTCCCTTTGTTGAGTTGAGCCGAGAAATTAGAACTCTTTCTGCAATGAACCCGCGAGATAGAGAGGCTGTAAATTTAAAAATGAGAATTCGTCGAAATGCCCATAACGATCTTGCGCCAAGCAGAATAAGAGTTGCCCCCTACGTGCAATTGGGTGCAGTTTCGCGATTTCTATTGTATGGAGTGAATACTCCTGAGGATGAAAAAAAGTTAGCTGGGTACATTGGCCCAGAGCTTGCAAAAGAAACTGTAGAGGCCGGTAGTTACTATGATTTGGATACACATGAAGCACAACTAAAGCGACTTGTTGCAATTGCGGATTATATCGACGGAAGCTTGGAAGAAGCAGATCAAAAACTTCCCGATTTCGAGCCGGCGGCCTAATGTATGGAGCTAAAGACAATATCAAAAATCTGCTTGCTGTTTTTTCTCTACATCCTTGTCGCTTATTTCTATATCGGTTTGACGAACATTCCGCGAGAAGGAGACAGTCTTAATTATCACATCCCAATTGCAAAATCATATTTGAATGGAGACATTTTTTTTCCGGAAAAAATTAAGGGAGCCGTTTTTCTAAAACATTCGCCGGGCGCATCGGAGGGTATACTTTCAATTCTATATTTGTTTGGGATTCCTCCAAATTTATATAACGTGTTCGGTGTGATTTTTCTATTTTTCTCCCTACTATTCCTTGGTAAAAATTTTAAATTGTCGAGGGAATTAAATGTAATATTTGCAACAAGCATAGTTACTCTTAATGGAATTGTTCGGTGGCTTGATACACAAATTATTGACATATATTTGGCAGCCTTTTTTGTATTGTCATTGGCGCTGCTTAAAAATCCGGAGAAGAAAATTTCGTATTTTATAAAGTTGGGTTTGGTGCTTGGGATGCTTATTGGCTCAAAGTATACAGGCATGCTTTTTGCAAGTGTCCTTTTTATTATCTTCATAAAAAACTTGCTTCCATTTTTGTCTTTTCGAAATATTGTTGCGTTTGCGACTCCGTTCTTTTTAGTAGGGTTAAGTTGGTATCTGCGGAATTATTTAAGAACAGGTAATCCGACATATCCTCAAGGGTTCTTGTTTTTTAAAGATGCCGGTTTTGATATCTTAAAATTTCAGGTAATAAAAGTCGTGACAGGTTCGTGGTATGGACTTATCGGCACGCTAAACGCTTTTATTTCGGAATACATGGTATGGGTTTTGGCGGTTCCTATCTCGTTATATTCAGGAGTTAAAAAACTTCTAAAGCGCACGAGTGATGACAAAGGGATTTATTCACTTTTATTAGTAGGAATTCTTAATCTTGTTATATATGCGTTCCTTCCTTCAGACAACAAGGATTATATTATGGTGTCTGTTATCCGTTATTCATATTCTGCCATGATTCCATTTATCTTGGCGTTATTTTTGGTCGCAAAAAAGTTGAAGAAAGAAAAAGTTCTTGGTGTTGTTACAATTTCCAGTATGATGTGGGTTGGATTTCCGACACTTTATAATCCAAAACTTGTTTTTGTTTTTATTCCAATTGCACTGTTTATTTTTTTGAAGACTAATACTGTTTCAGATACAAGTCATAAATAAGCCGCAAGAAAAGGCCAATTCCAGCCGATGTTTTTAATTTTGATACACCCCAAGCGCGGGCTTTTTCTCTGCTTGGAACCTCAAGAACCTTGAATTTTTTTTCCAAGAAAGAGATGACCATTTCCTGTTCGATGCTGAACCCATCAGATGTTAGGTTGGCTTTTAACGCTTTTGATTTTTTGATTGCCCGGAAACTATATAAGATGTCGGTGAGATGGGCGTGGAGCTTATTGTTTACAAGCATTACAAGTAAATCCGACCCTGCAGAACGGAGCAGACCGTCGAAATTCATTTCCATATCCGAGCTTCCTCCGGTTCTTCTGGAAGAAATTACCATATCCGCCTTCTCTTTTATAATTGGAAGTACGAGTTCCGGAATGTCTGAAATTTGGTGGGAACCATCTGCATCGACCAGAACGATAACTTCATTTTTGGAATGTGTAATCCCTAAGCGGACACCATCACCTCGACCTTTTCCGTTATCAAGTAAGTATACGCAACCCATTTTTTCTACAATCTGCTTTGTGTTATCTGTAGAATGACCATCAACAACTATTACTTCGGAAGCGTACTTTTTAACTTCTAAAATGATTTTTTCCAAACCTTTTGCTTCGTTTTTGGCGGGTATAATGGCAGTTACTGATTTTTTGTTGTAGGGGAGTGCCATTACAATGTTATCTCATCAAATTCATCTTCTCCATCTTTATTCTTATGTGATTTGAAAAGCTTTTCTCCTTGGCTCATAACGTGCGTTGTGAACAGTATTCCATTAAGATGATCAACCTCATGTTGTATGATGATAGCAGGAAATCCGGTAAAAACTTGCGTAAATTTATTTCCATCGGCGTCTTGCCATGCAAGCGTCACCTCTTTTTTTCTTGTGACATTTCCCCATATATCGGGAATTGAAAGACAGCCCTCAAGAAGTTTATTTTTGGATGACTCAGGCTTTTTATTTTCGACATTCTTGCTATTGGTGTAATGAGGAATTTCTTCACCACCTGACAAGCTAATTATTTCTGGGTTGACATATGTAGTGACTTTCGATTTTTCGGTAGGTTTCATTTGAAAAAGGCGAATCGAGAGTCCTACCTGTGGTGCTGCAAGACCGACTCCGATTGGGTCTTTGGTTGCAATAAGCGTATCTTCCATTTCGGAAATAATTTTTTTGAGTTTTGCATCGAACTGTTTCACGGGCTTTGCTTTCTCAAGTAATATTTTATTCGGGGTTACAACAATATTGTACATATCTTCAGTTTTAAGAATTATATATAAACTGGTCGCTAGACGCTACCCCTAAAAGGGGCAAGCCTTGCTTAGTATCTGAACGCTATTGCAAAGTTTTGAGGAGGTCTTTTGCCTGTTGGTCATTTGGGTTTATATTCTGAAGAATGAAATTAAGGGCATCAATTGCCTCCTTTTTGCGTTGTATATTTTTTTCTCCATCTTTTTTATTTGCTTCAATTAATTGCGAAAGGAATAGCGCTTTGGCATAATATGCATCCCTGTAGTCCTTTTTGGCAGTAATTGTTTCTTCAAGAACTTTGAGGGCTTTATCTTTTTGTCCAACCTGATCATAAATAAGCGCTTGATTGTAGAGAACTTTCGCGTCTGTTGGTGCAAGAGAGTGTGCCTTCTCGATGGCGGTTACTGCCTCCGGTAGAAGAGTTGGCGCAAATTCAGCGAGTGAAAACATAACGCGCGTTCTGGCTTTCCAGAAAACTACGTTGTTTGGATTGGTTCTTGCTACTTCGTCACTTAGTTCTTTAGAGCGGGTTGCAAATTGCAAGGCAGTATTATTGTCTTTTTGTTGGGCTGCAATAAGCGCAAGCGCCGCCAGATTTACCGAAAGTTCATTCTTATATAATTCTTCTCCGCCCCTCATCTCAACCGCTCTTTCTAAAGATGGGTTGGCTTGCTGAAATTCGTTTATCCTGTTGTAGTTGTAGCCAAGTGCGTAGTTTATGTCGGCGTTCCAATAATTTATCAGGTAAAAAATGAAATACAGCGATATGATTCCAAGAGCTAAGATTACCATTATTCTTCCCGTTCCGGGGCCCTCAGAGGTAACATAATCTTCCTCCGGCCCGTT
>JAYRRJ010000042.1:0-11294 GCA_041910135.1 Candidatus Levyibacteriota bacterium | reverse complement strand
TGTTCTGATCAAAAAGCTCAACTACAGCATTAGAAGGCGCACCCCCCAATACGAGAACTTTTCCATTAAGTAAAACTGGAGCCACAAAAAAAGGATTAAAAATTCTATTTTGCTGTAATTGTCCCGTAATCTGAAATGTTCCACTAGCAGGGTTGTACAATTCTCCAACTACTTCTGCATCGGGAGAACTATTCGAATTTATACTGCCTCCAGCGATTAGCACCATTCCGTTTTGTAGGACTGCGCTAGTTAGCCAAGACCGTGGGTAATTCAAACTTCCAGTTAAGGAAAAGCTGTTAGTTGTTGGGTCGTATATTTCGGCTGGGGCCAAATCAGTATTTTGCCCTCCCCCTACGACTAGTACTCGCCCATCACTCATTAATACTGCGGTATGATGAATTCTATAATAATTTGTTGATGCTACTGTTGTCCATGTTTCCGAATTAGAATCATATAACTCAGATACCTGACCTGCGTTAAAAGCAGCATCTCCACCGACTACAAGAACTTTTCCATCTTGAAGCAAGGTTGCTGTAGGACTATCTCGTCCGATAGTTAAACTACCAGTTAGACTAAATGTTTCGGTTAGCGGATCGAATAATTCCGTTTCTGTGATCAACCCAACACCATCTTCTTGTCCACCAGCCATTAACACTTTGCCATTAGCTAGAAGTGTCGCAGTATGGTTAACACGGGAGTGAAGCATTGGAAATGTAAGTGTAAATAAACCAGTCGTTGGATCATATATTTCTGCTTTATTAGTACTATGACCGGTAACAGCATCTATACCTCCAGTGATTAAGACTCTACCATCTTGCAATGTTGTTGCCCGCATTCCATAGGCGCGTGCTACGTTAGCCTGACTGTTTGTAAATGAAAATGTTCCTAATGAAGAATCAAATAATTCGGCGCTTTTACTGATACCTGCTCCACCGACTACAAGAACTTTTCCATCTTGAAGTAGCGCAGCAGCGGCACTTTCCCTACCTACACTTAAATTTCCTGTTGAAACAAACGAACCCGTAACAGCAAAAGCTTTTGGTGCGGAGAAAGAAATAAGTTGAATAAGAGAAACAACAAGGAGAGTTCTTATTAAATTCTTCATTCTATTTCAGATTATTATCTCTTGATGTCATTGTCAATAAGATTGCTATAGATATTCATCAATTGACTCATGCCTCTGTATTTTTTCGTATATAACCTTAGTTGATTCGTTCGATGTGTATTTGTAGGCCCGGCTAATTAACTCCACCGCTTCCTTGTAACGACCTGCTTTGTATTCTGCAAATGATGATAGGATGAGTAGTCTTTCATCGTTTGGAAATATTTTTAGTCCCTTTCTAGCTGTTTCCGAAGCTTTTTGAAGGTCGTTTGTTTTTACAAATA
Organism: Candidatus Levyibacteriota bacterium; assembly: GCA_041910135.1. GTDB lineage: Bacteria > Patescibacteriota > Microgenomatia > Levybacterales > GWA1-39-11 > JAUSNA01. The sequence goes on along the minus strand of JAYRRJ010000042.1, from coordinate 9,908 downwards.
TATAAACTAAATTTACATACGCATTATAATATTTTTCATCAACGCTCAATAGCTTTTTATACGCTTGTTCTGCCTTTGGAATGTCCCCCATTTTTGCATATGTTATTGCTAAATTTGAAAGAATTGCGCTTTGAGGGTCGAGTGAATATGCTAACTGAAAATGTTTCGCAGCATCATTCAAATTTCCTTTTTTTGATAATTCGAGAGCCAAGGTGTTCTGTAAATAAGAATTGTCCTTTTGAAATTCAATATCATGCGAAACAATACTCAGAGTCGATTGCCAGTTTGCATTCCTATAGAAAACCCTGATTCCATACATACATGCCAGACAAACCAGACAAACCATTGTAAGCATTTTTTTGTTTTCCCATTTATCTTTGATTGATATTGCCAATATTCCAAACAGACCCATTAACCCAATTATTGGGAAATAAAACCATCTTTCAGCTACTGTTGAATCGAGAGGAATAATCTGAATATGAAAACCTATTCCCACCAAAAACCATAACATGAAAAATATATATAACTTCCATAAACTTTTCTTTTTTAAAAAGATATAGTAGCCTAAATAAAATAGAGCCAAAAAGAACGCTATGACAAAAAATAAAGGCAAATAGAAATTTTGGAAACCGATTGTTTTTATGGTCCAGGTTTGACTTGAATATAAATTAATGGGTGCGATAAAAGTCAAAAGAAAGTAAAAAATTATTTTGGGAATGTTAACGAACCGCTCGATTAATGGAAGTAATGAGATGGGAGAAATATTATTTGCGTGAAGTGCTATTTGCCCAATAAATAAACGGAGAAAAAGATACGTACCTAATGACATTGGTGCTACAAGAAAGTATGCTTTACTTTTTCTGAAAAGATATCCAAAAACGGGCAGTATTATTATAAAAAGGAATCCTGTTTCTTTGGACAACAAGGATAGAAGAGTAAGCATAAACACGCTAAAATACTTTAATCCATTGGGTATTTTTTTAATTTTTTCCGAATAAGACAGTGTTGTCATCGCAAGCATCCCGAAAAAGAGAAAAAGTGTCTCCTGAGATGCAGAGATATAAGCAATAGATTCCACATTAATAGGGTGAACTAGAAAAATTAGTGAAATTAAAAATGAAAGATTTCTCTTAAAAAACCGCAGAAGGAAAAAATATACCAACAAACTATTTGCGATATGCAGACAGACTTGTAGCAGGTGAAAGAAAAAAGGATTTTGACCAAAAACAGAATATATCAAAGAGAAATAAGTAGTCATCAGAGGCTTATAATATACTCCGGTTAAATTATCTCGTGCGTTAGTTGGATTAAATGTACCTCCTTGAAAAAAAGTACCAATATTATGAATTGAATGAACTCTAGTATTGTTAACGATCTGAGATACATCATCTAGCACGAAACCATTAAAAAAACTATTAAAATAAACGAGTGAACCAATAAGAATTAAAAATATTATTGCCTTCTTGTTTGTGAAGGGAGAAAAAAGATTTTTGAGACTAACTTCTTTCTCTTCAATTTCCATTTTTCAATGATACCATAGTGATTATCAAAGAACAGAAAAACTTGACATTACCAAAATGTTTTAGCTATCATAAGGTACTGTGAAAAAACTGCTCATCCTTGTGTCTTCTTTTGTCTTCCTCGTCTCACCTGCTTTTGCTTATGCCGAAGAAACGGCAACGACTACTACTACTGCAACCACTGAAACGAACGAAACCTCGATAACCCCTACCGAAGCTGCAACAAAAACAAGGCTTCTTAAAAAACCGGTTGCAACTCTTCGTGAAGAAACAAAGGAAGCAAGAAGTGAGTTGAAAGACAAAATTTCGGAAGCCCGGGATGACTTTAAAGCTAAAGTTTCTGCGATAAAGGACGAGAAAAAGAAACAAATCATCAATAATTTAGATTTACGAATCGGAACAATCAACACCAACAGAACGAATGAAATGACCAAGATACTTGAAAGACTGACAACGGTTCTAGGAAAAATATCCACAAAAGAAGCTGCACTTAAAGCCGATGGGAAAAATACCACCAAGCTCGCCGCAGATATTACTGCAGCTCAAGCAGCAATTGATGCAGCCAAACAAGCAGTTACCGACCAGGCAGCAAAAGCATATACAATGAATATAACAACCGACACTGCCTTGAAAAGTGCCGCCTCAACAACAATCCAACAATTCATGACTGACATGAAAGCGGTTCGCACAAAAGTCCTGGCGGCTCAACAAGCAGTTGTGAAGGCATACAAAGACCTTGGGCAGCTTATGGGAGTAACACCGACACCATAGTAAAAGCTTAAACACAAAATATGGATGAAAAAACACTAAACAACCAACAAATGACACCCCCTCCCGTTGGAGCAACTCCTCCTCCGGTACCAACCGTGGGTGTTTCTGCAACTCCGCCACCCGCAGCTGCGGCACCACAAATGACGCCGCCGGTAACGCCCCCTGCTCCTGCCGTGCAAGCACCCGTCGTTGCATCTTCTGACGGAAAGAAAAATAGCGGACTATTATTAGTTGCAGTGATATTGGTTGTATTAATTGTGGTCCTTGGGGCTCTCTACTATATCATTATTACTCAGAGCTCAAAAACAGCCCCTGCCCCAACCTACACCAAACCGAAGACTACAACAACAAATACTCTTGTTACGCCAACCGCTGTTCCAACCGTCACTCCAACCGATGATGAAATCCTTAATGAGCAAATCCCTGATCCAACTGCAGACGGAACGGAACTCAACCAGGCAACAACCGGCCTCTAAGCAAACTTTCCAAGTAGTGATGAAGTAAGAGAAACAACGATACTAAATAGTATCGCAGGAAGCAACCCGGCAACGTGAAAACCCGGAACAATATTCCCCACCAAGAGAACGAGTAATCCATTTAAAATCAAAAGAAAAATACCAAGAGTTACAACGGTCAATGGCAGTGTAAGAAAAACAAGGACCGGCTTTATAAATGTGTTTATTATCCCAAGCACAATTGAGACAACAATAAGTGACTGTGGGGAATCGATTTTTATTCCCGGAATTATGTAAGACGCAACGTAGACTGCGATGACAAGAACTAAAAGTTTTAACAGAATATTCATATTTCTATGATATCACGTTGGTTCAATACGTTCGTTTCAAATTAAAAACCAATAAATCTGCAAATACATTCCTATATACTTCGTCGTCGGGGAGTTTTTCGAACAACTCATTTTGCTCATCCGCTATTTTTTTAATTTTTTCGTTGATTATCTCTTCAATTGAATATTTTTTTGCAAGTACGACTACCTCTTCCAGCTGTGTGTTTGTCATATTGGGATTACCAAAAGACATATCAAGTTTTTTCCTTTCGTCTTCATCACACATTTTATAAAGAAGTACCCTAATAAGGGTTTTTTTATTTTCTCTAATGTCGGAGCCGACCGGTTTTCCTATAACTTCCTCGCTTCCGAAAATCCCGATAACATCGTCCTTCAATTGGAATATTGTACCGGCCAATTCCCCAATTTTTTCCAATTGCTTAACTGTTTCGGATGAAGCGGAAGATACAACTCCTGCCATAACAAAGGGCATCGAAAAGGTGTAGCGCGCCGTTTTGTAGTGATAAACGGAGTAGATATCGTCTTCAGTCGGCTCGATTTCTGTCTGCCCGAATTCGGAGTCTATTCCTTCAGCAAGCGCTACAAGATATATCTCATGAGAATAAAATCTTAAAAGACTGCCAAGTGTAGACTCTTCAAACGAAGAAAGCAGCTCAAATGCCAAAAAGAAGGCAATGTCTGAAATAACTATTGCAATAGACACACCATAATGGCTCGGGTCGGATGCTTTCACGTGTCTACCTATATCCCGGTACTTTGTGTGTATTGATTTCTCGCCTCTTCGTATCGCGTCATTGTCTATAATGTCGTCTTGAATAAGAAGCGCCGAATGCACAAGCTCTATGGCGCAGGCAACTTTAATATGTTTTTCCGAAATTTGTACTCCAAAATATTCAACAGCCAAAAGAAATAACGTCCCCCGTATCAATTTTCCTCTCAATACAAATTCCTCCAGTGATTCTATCGCTTTTTGTCTTTTGAAACTCTCAGGAATGTCTTCCCTCTTTTTTTCCGAAAGAAATTGCCGGAGTTGCTCTTGAATAAGCACTTTCGCTTTCTCCAAATAATCAGTGAAACTCATAGCGTGATTAGGAAATTATACTGCACACTATATGGCAAAGCTATTCGTGAGGAGCAACAACATTGAGGGGAGCGCCATTGATAAAACCGGCCAGATTTTCGTGAGTTGTCTCAACTATTTTATGAAGTGCTTCCGTGCTGTTGAATGCATTGTGAGGGGTAATAACGACATGTGGATGGTTAACCAGCATATGGTCCTGCAGAACGGTCATGAGTTTTTCAGCTTCAAAATTTTTCGTTTTGGTCAAAAGCTCTTTCTCCTCCTCAAGAAGCGGTTCTTCTTCCAAAACGTCAAGTCCCGCTGCTTTTACCTTGCCCGATTCAAGAGCACGAAGAAGTGCTGCCGTATCAATCAACGCTCCGCGTGCCGTATTAAGGATAACGACTCCATCTTTCATCTGCAAAAAAGCCTCTTCATTTATGTAATGGTGTGTCTCTTTTGAATACGGGATGTGAAGTGTCACAATATCCGATTGCTGGTAGAGGATAGGAAGGTCAACAAATTTACAACCCAATTCTTTCTCAAGTGCGTAATCAGGGGTCCTTTTGTAGACAATGGCATTCATTCCAAAACCGCGCGCGATTTTTATGACATTGGTACCGATGCTTCCAACACCAATCACCCCGATTGTTTTTCCTCTTAACTCAAAACCGGTGAGCCCTCCGGGCATAAAATTACCCTTTTTCACCCGCTCTGTTGATTCGGACAAACGTCTGGCAATTGAAAGAAGTAATGCAAATGTATGCTCCGCAACGACAGTTTCTCCGTAGCTTGGTACATTGCTCACCGGAATATTCCTATTCTTGCACTCGACCAGATCGATGTGGTCAAACCCGGTTGACATAGTTGTCACAAATTTTAGGTTTGGCATTTTATCCAGCAGCTCTTTATTGAGTTGAGAATGGATAAAGACCACGACAATTTCAAATGTCTCAAGCCCGGGAGTATCCTGTGAAAGAGGCTCGTCAAAAAAAACGAGTTCATTATTAGGAATTTCTTTCTGAAAGTATTCTTTCTCCCAATCCTCTAATTCAAAAAAGGCGTATTTCATGTGTGATTTTTAGTATATGGAATTTAAACTTTAATGACAAGCGTATTGTTTTCAATCACAATACTTGCACTTCCTCCATGGGTAAGTGTGTTTGATAGGATGAGTTTTGAGAGTTGATTTTCAACAGATTGCTCGATGAACCGTTTGATGTTTCTGGCACCAAATTCAATACTGTATGCATGTTTTGCGATGTATTCGGGTACAGCTTCATCATGGGAAAGAGTTATCTGCTTTTTTGCGGCTTCGTCAATTACATTTTTCAAAAGGAGCTTTGAAATATTGGATACGTCTGCTTCGGTTAGCGGTTTAAAGACTATCACATCATCAAAACGGTTAATGAGTTCCGGCTTGAAAGTTCCCGATTCCTGAACTTTTTCAATGAGTGCGTTTTTTAGATTCTCACTTAAAGCGCCATCATTATCCGCCTCGCGGATGAACTCGCTTCCTGCGTTGGACGTTGCAATGATAATGCAATTCGCAAATGATACGGTCCTTCCCGCATTATCGGTAAGTCTCCCCTCATCCAAAATTTGCAGGAAAAGGTCGAGAATATGAGGATATGCTTTCTCAAACTCATCAAGAAGAAGAAGAGAAAACGGACTTCGCGCCACTTTGTCAAGAACTGTCTCGTCATACACCCCCGGTCTTCCCAAAAACCTATCGACCGAATCCGGCTGCTGATACTCGCTCATATCGAGCCGTATCATAATTTCTTCGTTACCAAAATACGCTTTTGCTAAAGCTTTTGCGGTCTGTGTTTTTCCGACTCCGGTTGGCCCGAGAAAAAGGAATGACGCAATTGGTCTCTTGTCATTTTTCATGCCCGTTCTTACTCTTCTCATCGCATTTGAAATAGCAGTAACCGCTTCGTTTTGCGAAACAATGTCGTTATGTATCTGCTCTTCAAGCTTGAGAAGCTTCTGACTCTCCTCCTCTGTCGGTTCGTCAAGCACTATATGCTTCTTCTCCTCGACATACCACTGCACATTCTTTTTTGAAATATGTTTGATACCATGAGTCAGGCAGTATGCAATAGTGTCATCTAATAAATGAACCGCGCTTCCGGGCATTGCAATCCCTTCGGTCTCATATGAATTCGCAAGAGCGCATACCTCTTTCACTGCCTCATAAGAAATTCTTACCCTATTCAAAAGTTCCAATTCTTTTGCTTTCTCCATCACCATAAACAGGGAAGATTCCTCGTCAGGCTCTCTCATTTCGACAACATCAAATAATTCCTTAATCTCAAGTTTTTGAGATATATATTCCTTATAGGCATTTTCAGTCGTGCTCCCAATGATTTTTATCCTACTGCTGTTAAGGTACTCGACTAAAGCCCCTGAGATGTCCATGTTAAGACCTCCGCCTCCGAAAATATTCTCGATGTTAGGAATGTAGACGATAATATTCCCCGAATGCGCAAGTTCTGAAAAGACCGTAACGAACCGTTCCTCCAAGTCTCCCTGATTCTCTACGCCGGAAATTAACCGTTCGGGATACAATTGGAATACAATTTTGTTTGAGACAACATTCGGTAATGCTCCTTGATTTGAGTCGATGGCAAATTGAGTTACAAGAGCAGTTTTACCCACTCCGGCAGGTCCGATAAGAAGGACGTTGCTTGAGGAGCTCTTTGAAAGCGCGGTTACCAAAAGGTCGTATTCACTCTCCCGAGCAATCGGTTCCGAATGTTTTTTCATAAGAGCCTCACTTGTAAAATTGGCGGCGACCCGAGCAATTTGCGTACTCCATCCGAATATGAAAAAGTCGAATACCCCGCTACCGGTGAAACTTAAATGATAATGGTGCGGCCTATCAACCCGATACTCTCTTCTTACCCAAGCCAGAATGGTTACTACGTCTTTTTCAAAAAGTTCCTGATTGAAGAGAAATTTATTTTGAGCGTCCGAAAGCAAGATATACGCAGTAAAGATATCCAGGGCATGCACATAGGTTCCCTTTACCATACCCACAACACTTCTTACCTTTTCCAAAACGTCTTTTTCGGGTATTTCATTTTCTAATGGGATTTTTTCAAGATTAAGAAGTCTCTTGAATAATTTGACTTCCGAAAAATGCTCAATGTTGCGGATTACCGATTCCATATCCTTGTGCCGTTCTAGAAGAACTCGCGTCCTAAAATCAACACATTCAATAATGTGATTAAAATCGTCTGTTATTTTCTTTTTCGGCAAACTATTCTCCAACTTGAAATGAATAAAAAACTCTTGAAGGATGAGGAAAAAATACAGGGGAAGAATACGGATAATAAATTCCATATTCCCCAGATCTAGGTAAACGACTATACCAATAAGAAAAAATAGTAAAACACGCAACCACCTTATAAATGGGTTGTCAAAAAAGTAATATAAAAAATAGTGATTATCGTTCATCGCAACAGTGTTTTTGGGCTTATTAATAGAACAAAAAGCAAAATAGGAAGTAAAACAATAAATAGAACTATAAATACCTCTATTAAAAGCATTAAAAGAAGAATCAGTAGTGAGACAGAAATCAATACCGTTTTTATAACCATCCCAAAACATCTGGAAAACAAGACAAGTCCATCACGGTATTCGTTCTTCAGAGGTTTGAAAAAAGTCCTAAATAAATTCGGCAGGGAGAGAAGTGTTGCCATGTATCTGTTGAGAGCGGCAAAAAATCCTAAAAGGCCGAGTGTAACATCTTTATACCAAAAGATAAGTAAATATAATGGGTAGGCAAGAAATGCAATCATAGTCTTTTCAAAAAGCACAATACTCCCTGTTTTTAGTTTAGGTAACACCGCTACATAAATCAAGGATAGAGGCTCAGTTGCCTTGTCAGAGAGCTTCTTAATATTGTATGATTACCTCATGACACCCAGGGATATTGCTGGTTATAATAACTTGTTTTTAAAAACCGCACGAGAGCATATTCAAGCGCTTGAATCTATTCTTTCATCCTCTTCTCTTCCTGATATTAAAGAAATTTTTCGTCATGTCCATTCGCTAAAAGGCTCATCTCAAATGATGGGTTACCAAGAGATTACCAAATTGTGTTCCGAAATTATCGCAAATATCCGCCCGGAAGGTACAATCCTTACCGCAAACAAAGAACTTGTCACAAACCTTTCTACATTGGTGAAAGAGTTGGAGAATCAAGTAAAAAAAGCTTCTGAGAAGATGGGAGACATTGCGGCATGAGGATTTTGCTTGCTGAGGATGATTTGTTTTTTCAGAGCTTCTATTCTCGGAAGCTGACCGAGCATGGATTTCAGGTTGAAGTAGCCGGAGACGGCAACGAAGCTTTGCAAAAACTGATGACGGTAAAACCGGATTTGGTACTACTTGACTTAATAATGCCGAATAAGGACGGTTTTGAGGTGTTGGCAGAGATATCAAAACATCAAAGCCTCACCAAAGTCCCCGTCATCATTTTTTCAACCTTGGGGCAAACATCAGACATTGAAAAGGCAAAAAAACTGGGAGCAACCGATTATGTTAACAAGACTTTTTTTGATTTCGACAATTTACTTGCAAAAGTAAATCAAACGATGAGCAATTTTAAACAAGACTAATAAATCAGAACTCTGCCCATGATTTTATCTGATGACCAAATAAAAGGACTTGTCTTAAAGACAGGGCTTGCAACAGAACAAAGCTTACAAGAGCTTGAAGAATTCTCCAAGAATTCAAATGTTAGCCTTGTGGACGCGCTCATTGAGAAAGATGTCGTCTCGGATGAAAATTTAGGCATCCTTATTGCAGATTTTCTTCATATCCCTTTCATCATACTCTCAAAGCTTTCAATTCCTGAAGACGTTTTTCGGATTGTTCCTGAAAAAATCGCGCGCAAGCATAAAATTATCCCTTTTGAAAAAGGCTCAGACGGACTGAAGGTAGCAACGGTTGACCCTCGAAACACAGAAATTTTGGCGGCAATAAGTAAGAAAACCGGCCTTAAGGTAATACCCTATCTTACAACCGAACGGGACATCGACAACATACTGAGGATTTATAAACGGGACCTGCAAAAATCTTTTGAGCAGCTGCTGCAAAAAGAACTTGGGATAACGGACGTTTCAAAGGTAACGGACGCTGCTCCAATTGAAAAAATTGTAAATCTTCTGGTCGAATTCGGCTATCAGGATAAAGTTTCCGATATTCATATCGAACCCGAAGAAAAGGATTCGCTTGTCCGATTTAGAATTGACGGCATTCTCCATGATGTCTTGTATTTTCCTAAAAATTTTCATGAGCGCATTATCTCAAGGATAAAAATCCTTTCAAAACTACGCACCGATGAACATCTTTCCCCTCAGGATGGGAAAATGAGAATAAAACTTGACGAGGAAAATTTGGATATCCGTGTCTCAATCCTTCCTATTGCAGATGGGGAAAAGGCCGTATTAAGGCTTCTTGCTTCACACTTCCGGCAATTTTCGCTGATAGATTTAGGTATGAGCGAACAAGATTTGAAAAAAGTGACAGCTGCATACAGCAAGTCGTATGGAATGGTCCTCTCAACGGGTCCGACAGGAAGCGGAAAAACCACTTCCATTTATGCCATCTTAAAGATTTTAAACACAAGGGAAAAAAACATTACGACAATTGAAGATCCGGTCGAATACCGTATAAAGGGAGTTAACCAAATCAACGTAAATCAAAAAACCGACCTAACTTTTGCAAATGGGCTCCG
>JAYRRJ010000041.1:0-2650 GCA_041910135.1 Candidatus Levyibacteriota bacterium | reverse complement strand
ATATAACCAAACCCCGACAATGAAATATACTTTTTTTGTAAAGTTTTTTATGTAATGATATTTTCCGGAAAAAAAAGTAAGCCCCCTATTTTTCGAGTGCTTCGGCATTTTAGTTCTTTTGTCTTAAGAAAGCGGGAATATCAAAGACTGACTCCTCGTCATCGTCTTTTCGTGAAGGCTCTTCGGCAACGTAGGAAGTGTTCCCGTTCTGGTTGTTATAATTATCCTGCTGGTTATAGTCTTGGTTCTGATCCTCAAGTGTGCTTTGGACCATTTGCTGCAGTCTCTTTCTTGACTCGTCAAATCCGGTTGCAATAAGAGTAATCCGGATGCTATCAAATGCGCCTTTATCAATTGTTGCCCCGAAGATAATGTTTGCGTCCGGATCTGCAGCCTGGGTGATAATGCGTGATGCCTCTTCAACTTCCTGAAGGGATAGATCTTCCCCTCCGGCGATGTTAAACAAAACGCCGCGAGCCCCATCCATAGAGACTTCAAGAAGAGGAGATGAAATTGCCTGGCGCGCTGCAATTTGAGCTCTATTCTCTCCTACTCCAACTCCAAGACCCATGAGAGCGGTGCCTGCATCATTCATGATAGCCTTCACGTCGGCAAAGTCGACATTAACATACCCCGACTGGGTAATAAGGTCCGAAATGCCTTTAACTCCGTGACCCAAAACCGAATCCGCGACCCTAAAAGCCTCCAAAAGTGATAACTTTTTGTCTACACTATCAAGTATTCTTTGATTGGGGACAACGATAAGTGTATCTACATATTCTTTCAATTCCTCGATTCCATCCTCCGCCGCAACCATCCTTCTTGTCCCTTCAAAGTTGAACGGTTTTGTCACAACGGCCACTGTCAAAGCCCCAACTTCTTTTGCAACTTGTGCGATAACGGGCGTTGCCCCGGTTCCGGTTCCGCCTCCCATACCTGCAGTCAGAAATACCATATCCGAACCTTCTAAAAATTGTTTGATGCGCTCTTTACTTTCCTCGGCAGCCGCCCGTCCTACTTCAGGATTTCCCCCCGAACCAAGACCCCGAGTAATATTTTCACCGATTTGTAATTTTGAAGCTGCCTGAGAATTGAGAAGTGCTTGGGCATCTGTGTTGACTGCAATAAAATCGACTCCCTCTATTTGACCGTCAAGAACCATGGAATTCGTAGCATTTCCACCACCGCCTCCGATACCCATAACCCTGATTTTTGCGAAGCTTGCTGTTTGAGGCTTAATTAACATAATGAACTTAAAAAAGCTTAAATGCTTTAAATAGTTGTTCGTTCGCAGAACTTTTCTTAGCAAAAAAGCTTAAAAGTTACCCAATAGTAACACACGGTTATTGAATTTTCAACGAAAGTATAGTGGCTCTTTTTACTTTTTGGGGAGGAATTTTTGAAGAAGTTTTGTAAGAGATGAGAATCCTTTGAAATTCAGTTTTATACCGGGAAGCATATTGGAAAATCCGACTCCGACAGCTCCCTCACTTCTGAAGTTGCGGGAGTATTCAAGCAATCCCACGGCTGTTGCAAATGTCGGAGACTCAACATCATCAATAAGCCCGGCTATGTTTTGCGGAATACCGACCCGCACAGTCATCGACAACATTCTTTTTGCAGATTCTTCAGCGCCTACCGTCTTCGCACCGCCACCGGTTATGACCAGTCCGGCAGGAGTTTGGGTTGCAAATCCGCTTTTTTTAATCTCAAGAGCAATCATTGTGAACAATTCGTTGAGCCGTGGCCTTATAATGCCCTCAACCAGAGTTTTTGAAGAAACTTTTTTAACATCCTCCGGAAGATGTAATTCGTTAAGATCCAATTCGTCCTCTTCGGCTCGGTTCCTTCTTTGTCCCGATTCTTGCTCGGGAAGTCTTACGCGGCGGGTGTAATGTTTGGAAAGATAGAGTTTGATTTTTTCTGCACTCTCAAGTGAAATCTTAAGCCCAATTGCCAAATCGTTCGTTATGTGCCTGGCACCTATTGGTACAACGCTTGTATAAGATAAAGAACCGTCAACATAAATAGCGATATTTGTAACACCCGCACCAATATCTGCCAAAACCACACCCAACTCCTTCTCCGTATCCGACAAGACCGAAAGAGACGAGGCAAGACCGGCAAAAACTAGGCTTTGGACATTTACTCCAGCCTCAGATGAGAGAATTTTTTCGACATTTTTAACGCCGGCTGAATTGGCTGTTATGATGTGTGTATCAACCTCCAACCTCACTCCCGACATTCCAACCGGATCTTTAATCCCTCCCTCCCCGTCAACTGTAAAAGTCTTTGGAATAACGTGGATAATTTCCCTTGTCGAAGGGAGCGAAACAGCCCCCGCAGCCTCAAGAACCCTCTCAACATCATATTCGGAAATCTCACCGTCCGGTTGCGATACGGCAACCACCCCTTTTGAATTCTGTGATTCGATATTTACTCCCGAAACGGATACAAACACCCTATCGATAGAATGTCCCGCCATCCGCTCGGCACTATCAAGTGAGGTGTTTATTGCTTCGGAGGCCTCTTCGATGTTGACGATTTGTCCTTTTTTCACTCCTTTTGAGGGCGACTCGGAAACACCAAGGATATTTATGACATCTTCATCAACTCTTCCTATAAGGGTTGCTATTTTTGAGGAACCTAT
>JAYRRJ010000040.1:0-12711 GCA_041910135.1 Candidatus Levyibacteriota bacterium | reverse complement strand
TGTTGACTTGAGAAAGCACCCAAATAATTTGTTGTCATTCTCTGGAGATAATATGTAATTTTATTACTCTCAAACGATGCAAGCTTTGATGGAGCGCTGCTTTTCCCTCGTTCAAATTCTATTGTTTTTTTCAAATCACTTTGAATGCTTCTGTTAGCAAAAATGATTTCTTCCTGGCGTGTTACCGATTGCGTTTTTAGGACTAGTATAAAAGACAAAAAAATTAAGAAAATACCCGACACAAAAAATATGAATTCTTTTTTTCGTCTGTATAGTTGTTTTCCGAAAAGTAACAAGAGAAGTATGACAAAAAAAGCAAAAAAGACTTTTGTGCCGTGGTAACTATAAAATCCCAAAAGAAAGAACGGTAATGACCACAATATGCTTCCCTTCTTAATTTTCTTTAAAAAAACTAAAAGGCCTAATAAGTAGAAAAGTTGAGCTGGAATAACATCCCAAACAGTTCTCGTGACGATAATGTGCCATTGAGAAAGAGATAAAACAAGAGCGCTTGCAAATGCTATCCCTTTACTTTTAAACAGCTCTTTTGCAAGAAGATAGACTAAAATTACGATGCCAATACCCATAAGCGCAAACGGTAATCGCGCAGTTATTGGATTGAGCCCGAAAACCGCCATGAAGAGAGAAATGATATATACGGGAACGGGAGAAAGAGAACTGTCGAGATTGACTGAAAGAGGCAAGAAATTTCCGGCAATATCAAATCCCCCTGTTTTCGCAATTTCATAGCCGCTCATGATATAGCTTACTTCATCATTCGCAAATCCGTATGGAACACTACCAATCCCCCAAAGTCGGACCACACTTGCTAAAAAGATGATTAAAATAATTCCCTTGTTTCCTAAAATTTTCTTAATAAATTCCATATACTTCATCCTTACCTGTCAAGTTTCTCACTATTGCCCTTTTTTGCGTTTTTTTATGGCAGTTAATAGGCGCTATATATAATGAATTTTTTTCACTAAACTGCGGTGGGTTTGCATCGCTGCCCCCTAAGCAATACTCGATAAAATTGATATTCTGATATTTGGTGTCTTTACTATTCATAACTTCTTGAATTTTTTCAATCGGCAATTTATGTAGAAATGCGTAGTGAAGAAATGTGTTTTTTGGTGTATTCACGAATAATACTTTATCATAATGAGACTTATTCACGTCTATATACTCAAGAATATCTTGAGTACTTTTTGCGAAGTAACTTGCATTACGAATTTTCCAATCATAATTGTATTGGACAAAATACCGGCCAACTGAATAGATGTAAATAACGGCAAGAAATGCTACAAAAAGAAACTTATAATTGATTAATTTCATTGATTTAACAATGCTGTAGAGGCCAACTCCAATAAGTATATAGAGAAAAGGAATCATATATATAGAACGCATAGTGTATGAGGTCGGCATTGTACCTATAACCGACGGAAGGGGCGAGATTAATAATAGCGGAAAAAGAATCATAAATTGTTTTCGGTACTTTGCGAAAGCTGCAATAATACCAAAAAGCAATAATGGCAATTCAGTAAGATACATTTGCCCTCTATCCCACATCGAGTAAATTCCGCTTGCTTCTTGAGACAGGAAAAGGTATTGGAATGAGAAAGCGTACAGATAATTATTGGTGGCTACAGATGCTATATAGGTAAACTTGTTATGGAACAGTGTCTTTAATGCCGACGGGGCATACGAATCTCTCCTCTGTAATTCGACCTCCTTTGCAATAGTTGTCCTGTCCATGAAAAAGAATTGATATGCACCATACTGTGCAGCGTTTTGAATTCTACTTAAGATAAAGAAGCTCCCGAAAAGGAAAATAATAAATGCAGCAACCGCTAACAACTGTTTTCCACTCCACTGTCTCCATTTCACCAAAGTTATTACAAGTATTGCAGGCAGGACATCAATCTTTATTGCAGCATAGCTATAGAACGCGCAAAAGAACAAAGCGAAGCTTGCCATAAGGTTTTTGTAGTCATGCTTTCCTACTCTCAGTAAAAAATATGTTGCATAAGTCATAAACATCAATGAAAAAATTCCTTCATGGGCAAATCTTGAGACGTTAATTGCCCATACCGAAACAGCAACACAAAACATCGAAAGCAAAGAAATATACTTATTTTTAAACAGTTGGTAAGAAAGAAGGTATACGCCAATGACACTTATGACCCCTGCCACTGCATAACCTACCCGCGCTCCCCACATCGTCAACCCAAAAAAACCAATGAATAACCCGACCATGTATGTCGTTATAGGAGCGAATACGAACCCGTCGAGATTGAATGACAACGGGAAAGGCATACCATACAAGTCTTTTCCTGAGGTGATAAAACTGTAAGCACTCATACTTTCCCTTATCTCATCGTCGCTCATGCTTATCGGTATTTTTCCTAGATTATAAAATCGGAAGAATATGGCAATAAGAATAATTATGGAAAATATAACCAATGTCTTTTTCATTAATTCTTAAAGAAATATTTGAATATGGGTTCTCCTTCAGGATCTAAAATCTTGTAATCCTCAGTCCTAATCCCCCGGTAATCGATATATAATGTGTTCTTCTGAAGGTGTTCATAATCGATGTTATCAACAAACATAAACCTTCCAAAACTTTTTACATAGTAAAAGGGTCCAAAATTATCTGGATAATACTTTACTTCCCTCCTGAATTGAACCGGGTCGTATTTGTTGTAAAACAAGAACGAAATATAGGGAAAGTTAGTAGGATCATACATTTCCACATTATAATTCGGGTATTTATTAGCCAGTTCTACAACTTCTTTGTATCCATAATGGAAATCTCTTGCCTTGTGATAATTCATATGCACAAAGTATGCATCCACAAAGTAGACAAAATTTATAATAAAGAAAATACCCAGTATTGTCTTAACTACGCTCGGAACGAAACTTTTTTTCTGCAATTTAAAGGACATTATCTGATACGCTCCGTATGATGAAACAATGATAAATGCAGGCAACATAAGAAATAATCGCGTTGAGGAAGGCGCATCAACTGTTATTGCCGACGGTATGGGTCCCAAAACGAACCACGCAACAAGAGGCACTATCCTTTTCTCCCTATAATAAAATAAAGCAACCAAACCAATAGCTAGAAATAACGCATCGAGGAGATAAAAATTTCCGAAGTTTCCTATATTATGCATCAGTTTTTGTCCACCCTTATCAAAGAGAAAAGAAGGCGTAAAGGTTGAAATGTAGTTTTGTCCAATTTGGTAGAGGACTGCAGCGTATTTGTTATGGAGCGCTTTTTTCACAACCTCAATTTCAAACGCTTTATCTCCTCTTATTACATTGACCCTTTGATCAAGCATCTGCTTGTCATCAAACAAACTGGTAGATGAGAGTTTGCCGATACTTCCACTTGTTAATGTAGAAAATACTGATAATCCTACAAAAAATACAAATATCAAGCTTGCAACAAAAACATATTTATCCTTTAAAAATTTTTTAAATAACAAAGCAAATAACGCAATTGCAAAAAGCGGCATAAAAACAACAAAAGCGTGATAGGTAAAAATTGTTAGTCCCCAAAGAAGTGCGGCGGGAATAAGCCAATATCCTTTCTTTTTTTCATAGTAGAAATTAAAAAAACAAATGAGTCCACCCACAAGCATTACAGTCGCTATATTTGCTTCGTAAGCAACGCGCGAGAAAAATATTCCCCACGGAGAGACCGCCATAAAAAAAGAAGCAAGCAGGGAGACCTTCTTATTCTTAAATATTTGGCTAGACAGTAAATAAATTAACGGAATAAGCGCAATGCCAGCCAAAGCACTCGGAAGCCTCACTGAAAATTCGTTAAGCCCAATAAATAAAATCGGAATTGTATCAAGTAGTGGATAAACCGGCAATTTCCAATCTCCGAAAGATTTAAGAGAGAGAGGCATAAATCTTCCATACTCATCAGCACCGGTTTTGAGCAATGAGTAGGCATTATATCCTAAAGCGGTTTCGTCCTGGTTGAGGCTTATGGGGATACTTGATAAATTATACAGCCTCAAAACAGCCGCAAAAAGAATTATCGCAATAAGGAGATAATTTCTCAGAAATTTTGTTGCCATTATTTCTTAATTCTACTTCAATTCACCTACAATAAAAACAGTTTTTCCATTATGATCCTGTACTGCAGTGAGAAACCTAAGATTTGTTTCCTGTGCTTTATATTCATCAGGAGATAGCGCAACAAGCGTTTTTCTGCTTCCAGCCAAAACTTTCAAGTCCACCTTATCCAACTCCAGTCTTCCAACTTCTAAATCCCAAGATGTTCCTCCAAATATATATTTGCCGAAGTGCTCCGAATTTCCTATCTTTTGAAAATTGACCGGACTAAATTTTTCATAAAACAAAAAATACATATAGGGTTGCCAATACTGCCCGGAGATGACTATCTTATCGTATTTACTTTCTGTTACTTCGATATTTTCGACGAGCTGCTTATACCCGTCCCCCCAGTGTGAGACAACAAGTTTTGTGTTGGTAAGACTGTATTGTCGGACAAAATTAACAAAAAAAATAAGGACAACTACTGACAACACGGCTATGAATGGTTTTTTCATGAACTTTGGCAACATTGCCAATATGCAAATGACACCTAAAGCCGTCAGAAGTTGAGGCATTGGCAATATGTTCAGAAGCCTCAATGCATGCGGCGTCGGAATTGAAATAGCCGCGGCTATTGGCGCGGCTAGCACCCACAATAGAACGGTGTAGAAAATTGTGGAGGAAGTTTTTTTGAAAATGAACCATCCGCCCAGAAGCACAAAAGGGAACTCCCACAAGTAAAGCATGCCCATGTTCCGGGCACCATGCCTTCCCTCAGGATCGCCGGTTAAAAATAGAAATTGCGGAGTGAACTCACTAACGTATCCTTCCAGAAAAGTTGAAAGGTAAAGTATTTTTTTGTTGACAGGTCTCCCTTTTTGAAAATTATCCAGCGCAACCTGTTCAACCTTGTTTGAAAGGCTTGTTTGTTGGTATCTTGAAGCGCCTTCCTTGGTAAGAGGCATAAAAATGGGAAGAAGTAGTAAGGCAAATAAAAAAATTGCAAGAATAATTTTTTGATAGCCGTGCATTATGTATCTTCTGAACCATATGAGATGAATACCTACTATAAGAATTGGCAGGAATAAAAATTCGCTTCTATATCCATAAAAAGCGAATGCAAAAGACAAAAAGGAGAACACATATGACTTAAAGCTTTCCCTTCCTTTAAGAAGAAGGTATGCCCCCAAAACAACGAAGAAGAGTGAAATGTTCGCCTCAAAATTTGCTCGGGAAAATTGTATGTGCCATGGAGAAATGGCAAGCATAAGCGATGTCAATAAAGCAATAGAATCAGTTGGTAAATTGGTTTTTTTTGAATACATTACAAGTAATTGCCTGGCCAGAAAAAATGCCACAAGAACCGTAAGAGTTCCAAAAAAAGCTGAAGGGAATCTTACCGAAAATTCATCCAACCCAAATGCTTTTTCCGAGAGGGCGGTAAGATATATATCTAAAGGCATTTTATAATCATTAAATGCCTTAAAAAGAAGCGGTGTGAATGTCCCAAATTCATCTCTTCCTGTCATTCCTATCGAATATGCGTTATACCCAATAGATACTTCATCCCAGTATAAGGAGACCGGAATCTCGGCTATCTTATAGAACCTAATAAATGCTGCAAGAAGCGAAATGACGGCAAGGGCTACATAGACCTTGCGTCTTAGAAAACCCAAAATGTTACTCATATAAAATATTACTGTTCTTTAGTATATTTGGGACCGGTACATTTGTTTTTCCTTCATGAAATTTTCTTTTTTGCACAACAACATATCCAAAATGTTTTTCTTCGACCAAATCACTGATTTTCTCCTCGTCATACTTAATTTTTGCTACATAAACATCGGGAATACCGATTGCGGATTCGAGAATTAAATAACGGATATCGCTTCCAAATGGCTTCTCCGGTAGGCTTCCCAGATATCCTGTTTGCCCTCTTCCACCCCAAAAAGGAACATATCCATATTTGTTTTTTCCGTAAAATTCGTACATATATGCCCAGGTGGTATTGATATAAAGTGGCACCGTAAGAGTATTGATGACAAAAGCGCGTCCTTGCGAGCTCTTGTACGTGTAGTCGACAATCTGCTTGTCGCGGTAGACTGTGTTACTTCGGGGTATTGCCAGCGGACTAAATTCTTCTTTCTGCCATTTAAAAACGGTAGCAATTTGAAAGAAAATGAGAATTGCAAGAACAACTCCAATGATTTCTTTCTTTTTTAATAGCCTGACAAACATAAAACTGAAAAGAATTACTCCGGACGCAATTGAAGGAACAAATACGAAGGAACTCGTTGAAACCCCGGTGCTAAAAAGCGTAAAAAGCAAAATATTGATAAGCCAAATTAAAAGAAAGCCTACAGGTTTTTTGTTGGTCTTGAAATGGAACACTATAAAACCCGCAGCCAGTATTAAAATCGCCGGCGTGAGTACGTTGGCAAAAGGAAAGGCTGTTAGGTTTGCGAACTCAATAAATTTATCTAAAACATTTTGAATCTTTGGGACTCCTCCGTGATGATTCCCCAAAAATTCCAAGGCCCCAAAAATGCCACGGCCATGAAATTTAACTTCTACTATCAGGTACGATAAAAGAGATATAAAAAGTCCTAATAATAATGCCGAGATATTTAAAAATCTGAACTTCAGTTTGAAGAATAATATATAAAGAGGAATAGTGAGCAAAAGCAGTACGTTTGCGAGCTGGGACTGAATGAGTATTCCATAAATTAGACCAATAAAAAATGCTTTTTTGTATGAAGGCTTATGAATATATTGCCAAATTAAAAGAAGGAGAGGTGGGCTCGCATACAAACAAAGAACCGGGTTTGACATCCACGAACTTAGGAAAACGACTATGGGTGAAAATGCATAGAGAAGAGTTGAAACGAAAGATATTGTCTTATCCTTAAATAGTGAAAAAGACAACTTCCACACAATGGGAATGGTCGCAAGAGAAAGTACGATGAAGAAAATTGCTGCGATTTGCGGATCTTGATGCGAAACAGCATACGGAATTGCCAAAACATAGTACCAGAAAACACCATGGTTGAGTCCGACAATATCGGTCCCGGGACCCATGATTTTCAGATCATGGTGGTATGCTATCGAGTGCGCTTCAAAAGCATCCCGCGCCATATCGTATCCGAAAGTGGTTTGATAATAATACACTCTCAAGATAACACCTATCGCTAAAAGTACCCCGCACAAAAGAAGAAGAAAATATCTTTCTTTGAGGAAAATAGGTAGTTTCATTGCATGTTGAAACTTCACAACTAATCGGTAAAACGATACTTCAAAAGCGTCCACAAAGCTTTAAAACCGTCACGGAAAGTGTGTAATTTCTTCCCCTCCTCGTAGCTTCTCGGTTTTGTATCAATATCGATTTCAAAAATATCTATTTTCTTTTTTAAGATTTTTGCTGTAATTTCAGGTTCAAAATCGAATGTCCGTGACTTTAATACAATTCCTTCCAGGGATTTTTTGGAAAAAGCCTTATAGCACGTTTCCATATCCGACACTGTTCTTCCGTACATTATAGTCGTCAAGAAGCTCAAAAATTTGTTTCCGAAGAAATGAAGAAGGAAAGGTGTTTTATTTTTTCCAAAAAGAACCGGTTTTTTCCGCAATCTTGAACCGTACACAACCTGCTCCTTCCCCAATGCTATTGGCTCAATTAGCCGGGGAATGTCATTTGGGTCATATTCCAAATCCGCATCCTGTATCATCAATACATCCCCGGTCGCACTATTCAATCCGGTAATAACAGCGGCCCCTTTTCCTTTATTTTTTTCATGGACTATGAGTCTCAAACCTTTGAATTTTTTCTCTTTCTCGGATACTATCTTTGCCGTTCTATCCTTCGAACCGTCGTCTACGACGATAACTTCTTTTTCAAATCCGGGAATTTCAAGCTCCTTCAGTTGATCGAGCACAATACCCACTGTTTTTTCTTCATTGTATGCGGGAATGACAATAGAGAGACTGCGAAGATTTGAATTATTCATGAAATATTCTTAATAACGTCGGCATCCGAAAGCTTATAATATCTTTTCTGTTTTTGCCTTCTATTAATTATAGCAGGCAGTCTTTTAAGCGCAAGAAAAAACCCTTTGAAAAAGTTTATGTCCCCCCTTTTTACAGCGCCCAAAATATGGATAGGAAGATACATGAAATGGCTGAAGAATAAGCGATAATCCGTAATGTTTTTCCATATAAATATGAACTGGTTGCGGTATGCGGTGTACGTTACTTTATCACTCTTAAAATTTTTCTTTATAGCACCCTCTCCATGAACATGAACCACAGTTGATGCGCTATCAAAAACTACTCTGTATCCCCCTTTTTGCGCCCGGTAGGACAAATCGATGTCTTCCCAATAAAAAGGATTATAAATTTCATCCATTCCACCAAATTTTTGGTACAATTCTCTCCTAAACACAGCGCTTCCTCCTGAAACCCAAAAGGTGTCTTCCCGGTCCACTTCACCTCTAAAATGTTCCAACATCCCTTTTCGCCAACGCGCTAACCCGCGTCCCCGTAGCACTTTTTTTTCACCCTCAACGCTTTCGTCCATGCATCCTACTGCAAAAAGATTCTCATCATTTTCAAGTCTCTCTATGGGACTTTGCAAAAAATTCAATGATGGGGCAACATCCGAATTCAGAAGAACTACGTATTTTGCTTCAGAATTTTTGACACCAGTATTAACGGCCGAGGAGAACCCCAGATTTCCTTCATGCTCGATATATTTAATAATGTCTGTATCTTTTTGAAAGATGCCAATAATTTCCCTTAATGCGTTTCTGTCCTCTTGCCTGGAACCGTCATCGACAATAATCAGCTTACCTTTGTGTTTTTCAAGTGCTTTTAAAGCTACCGGCAAGTTTTTTTTTATTAAGTGGGAACCGTTATAATTTGGGATTATAATATCAACATTCATAATTAGAACAACGAGTCTTTAAATATTATAGTATGTTTGCCTGCCGGAACGAACAATCCCCTAAATGTGTGGTCGGTAGGAATTATTCTCGTCTCTTTTCCATCTATAAAAGCGTGCCACGTCGGATAATACACATCTGTCAAGACAAGAAAACCGTTGCCCATGTTTTCCGTTGTGAGAAGAATTTCGTTTTCACTATATTTGTTTATAACCACCGAACCCACGCTTAGATTTTGCTGAGACTGAATTCCTATGTCGGAGAGTATTGCCGTATTGGCTAGGTTCCTACCAAACAAAGCGCTCGTATCATTTTCAACACTTAATACTTCTTCTACAAAGAATGCTCTGTTTTGACTTTTTGTGTTCAAATAAAGCTTTGTTGAACCTTCTTCCATTATCTTTGTTAATTTATCGGACTTGATTTCATCAAATGACAACACGTATTTTACATTCAACAAATCAAAAAGCGGAGAATTATAGTTTTGCGGTGTAATAATTCTATTAAATCCAAAAGGGGTTGAAATGTCGGGTCGATTTCTTTCAAGAATTGAAATAAATTCTGCATAGTTTTTAAGATACAGCGGATCATAACCTTCAATTGTCTGCAGTTTATAATGGGAGTAAAAATTCGGAGGCATAATCCGCCTATCCGTACCGGCCACACGAAATATATCTTTCTGTTCCTTTAAAAACCGGATTATTGCAGTATCCGGATAGAGATACGAAGGACTTGTAAAGGGACTGAATTTTTGACCGAAACGTATTAAATCAAGTGCAATCAGTAAAAATCCGGCAATAAAAAGCAGCACATCCCATTTTTTATTTTTGAGAAAATAAAACATTCCGATATAAATACAGCTAAAAACAAATAGTGTTGTCGGAAACAGAAGGTTGCGTTTCGCCGTTACGATGTCATCTGTTTTTTGGAAAATAAATGGGAGTTTCAAAAATACCACTCCCCATAATGTAACAATCACCAAACCCACGATTATTAAAGGGATGAAATATTTAAGAGCTTGTTTCCTTCTTTCATATAAATAATCGAAACCGAAAGCCGCAAGAACGGCAAGAGAAAATGTAATGAGAAATATCAAGCGGGTCGGTTGCGCTGTGGATATAAAGGGTACATTAAAAAGAAACGGCAAACTTGATAACCCGGTCGGAAGTGAAAATAAAAGCGAGATAAGCAAAATTAACCAGTAGAAAAGCGTGTCTTTTGTTTTTTTATGAATTGTGAAAATGGCTAGCATAAGCGGCAGCATCCCTATATAAATTGTAAGTTCTCCGTAATTCCACGTTCCCCAATAATTGAGAGTTGTCGGATTGCCAAAAAAATCCGGCGCAATGATTTGGATTAAATTTACCCATGGAACAAACCAGCCTTCGACTATTCGGAAGTTCTGATCGATACTTCTGGAAGAAAGAAGCAAAAATTGTACGGTGGGTATCAATTGAAAGATGATTAGAAAAAAGAAGGCAGAGAGCGAAATTGCATAGCCTGCCAAAAGTTTGGGGCTTTTTTTAAACAGAAACCATCTGTAAAAAAAGTAAGCAAATCCCAATATGAATAGGTAGAAAAAAGTCTGCAAATGCCCTGCAAGAAAAGATAAAGAGAGTGATGCGATGAAGAGTAGGTACCATTTTTTGCTCCTCGTTGAAAAAATTCTATCAATAAAAAGCAGAACCAATGGCAACCATAAAGCGGTATGCAATATGTTCCCCCATTCGAGCCAGCTCACTGAAAAACTGCAAAAGCAAAATACCGTTGCACCAACAAGTGCAGCCTGCTTTTTCAATTTGAGGTTGAAAAGATATGCATACATAAATATACCTGCCATCAAAGTTTGAAGCAGTATAAAAATCGACCATGATAAGTAAAATGGTCGCAGTAACAAGATTGCATTGAACGGATAGAAGGCCGATGTCTGGAAATTAGCGAGCAATGGCTTTCCTGCCATTTCATATGGGTTCCAAACAGGAACTTTTCCTTCACGCCACATGTTTACCGCAAGTTCCTTCCATATATACGTTTGCCTAATCGGATCTGTTATGAGAAAATTTTTGAACGGAATCCCATTTGGATAAGTTTTTGCGTAATAGTCCCGATAAGGGTGATACAAACCTATTATTGTGTCTGACGGGATCGGTAGTTTGAAGAAAAGGAGAAACGGTGAATAGAAAATAATAATCAGAAAAGATAGCAGGAGGAGGATGGCAGATTTTTTTATTTTTTTTACCATATCAAATGATTAAGCTCCTCGCAAAATCTTTCTGTTGAAAAATTATTGGCAGATGAAAAAGCGTTTTCGGAAATTTTTGCAAATAATTCTTTATCAACAACAACTTTATGCGTTAATTCAACGAGCTGATCCTCTGTTTCCCACAAGAACCCGTTTTCTCCTTGCTTTATTATTTCAGTTTGACCGCCGGCATTTATTACTATCGGCACGGCACCGTGAGACATCGCCTCAACAGTTGAAATCCCAAAATGTTCCGCCCTCTCTGGATATTTTTCTAAATTCTCACCATACCCTGCTGCGTGCCAATAAATTTTTGCCTCCGAGTACAACCTTGTTATTTCCTCAAACGTTGCATTTTTATATACCGATATATATCCGCTTTTGGCTCTTTTCTTAAATTCTTCAAATCTATCTTCTTGCTCGGGTCTGACACTTGTAACAATAACTAACTTCCATCCCTTTAATCTCCTTTTTTGAAATTTTTTAAATGCATCTACGAGAAGTTCCAGTTTTTTAAAATCCTTACCGTTCGGAAGCATACTAAACCTTCCAACTGTAAGAATGATATTTTCCTTTTTCAGAATAGGCTCTCTATTTATGGTTGCAGGTGGAAAAAGTACAAAACTTTTTATATTAAATTTTTTATCGATATACTTTTTCGTAAAGTGGGAATTGCATATTATCTTCGCAACTCTTGATCTTTTAAAAAGGAATAGAAAGCTATTGGAATTTACCCATTCAACAGGAAATTGAAAATGCAAGAAAAGTTTTTTTGCTCCTACTATTGGAATACTCCCGTCGGAGAGATAGAAAATTCTATCATAGCTCAGGGTCGAGAAGAATCTTTTGACCAAACCGGTGTTCTTATCAAATATATTTCGTGAAACTGATACCTTTGAAAGGTCGACTTTAAATTTTTCGGATGCCTTGTCGAGTATTGAAGGGTCGTCCCAAAAGATTGTCACCTTGTGCTCGAGAGCCAGACAGGATGCTGCAGTGAATATGTATTTTTCTCCTCCAGTCAGAGTATCAAGATAGGGCGAGTAAATTCCGATATTCATATAAGCCGTCCACGAGAATTGTACCTCATATTCTAAATTATTGCATAAAACTGGCCGCTATGGTACATTTATCCAATGAAGAAAACAGCAGCCCCTGATCCAATCATTATCGGCGTAATTATCCTTTTGACGTTATGGCAGTTTTTTTGGAAAGGAGTTGCTCTATGGAGAACTTCGCAGCTAAAACAAAGAAACTGGTTTATTGTTTTATTTATTCTGGTCCCTTTTAATGACCTTGGTGTTGTGGAGTTGATATACCTTTTTTGGTTCGCAAAAAAAAGAATGACCATTCCGGAAATTAAGTCTTGGATAAAAAGGGGTAACTAAGCTTTTCTCTCCGCTCGTTCCTGTAATTCCCACAATTTTGCATAGGTAATAAATATGGAAAAAGACT
>JAYRRJ010000039.1:0-6716 GCA_041910135.1 Candidatus Levyibacteriota bacterium | reverse complement strand
TTTGTAAAACAGAATACGATAAATGCAACCGCCAGACCTCCCAAGAGCAGATTTTGACCGGAAATAGTATTCGACCACAGCCCAAACATAACTTTTGCTGCCCTGTAAAAATTTGCGTGCGCGGTAAACAATGACGACTGGGTGGGAGCAGCCAAACTCCCAAAAAACCTGTTCGTCATAAGAAAGGAATGTCGAAATTCAAAAAGAATTCTAGGAAGCTGGATTAATATAAATCCAGCGAATACTGTTAATAATGCGAGTTTTTGTTTTGAATACAATCTTGAACCAAAAAGAAAAATGATTGTTGAGAGTAGAAATAGTGACCCGAAAACTATCTCAAGGTCGAAAATCACTCCGAGCATAAGTCCTAAAAAAATGCTCCATAAGAATTTATTATTTTTCATATCGGCCAGTTTTACCGGTGCTATATAAAAAGTGATTATTATGAATAGAGGAATTGGATTCGGGTTCCATATTTGCGAGGAAATACCGATTAGAACAGGACAGAGCGCAATAAGAGTCCCAATCAAAAAACCCAAAGATTTGCCACCGGTTCTGTAACCAAAAAGAAAACCGATAGCACCGGTTGCGACCCCGCTTAATATAATGATAAAAAGTATGCCTTTTGGGTTTCCATTGAAAAGGATAAAGAAGGGAGTTAACAGATAATACCAGGTAGGACCGTAAAAAACGCCCTGTAAACCAGTAGTTGCACCTATCAGTGGTAACTTATGCAAACGAACAATTTGGTCCAATGCAAGCATATCTCTCCCAACGTCATATGTGAAGGCAAAAGTATTATTTATCAAGCCTTGCAACCGAAACCACAAACCACATGAAAGAACTACAAATAAAAGCGGGAAATTATTTCTTAATTGTTTTGGGAGAATTTTCATTTATTACCTCTTTGATGATGTTCAAAGAAACCATTTTATCAATTATCTCGTCAACGTTTTCAATGCGGATATATAATTTTGTTTCAATGTCGGTGCGTTGTTCAATGGGTTTAACAGATACAAATTTACTATTCCCCCGCTGATAGTCCAATAATGTTGTATAGTGCTGACTTAAGTATTCAATGAATGGTTTTCCATATTCCTCAGGATTTTGACCGAGGATATAAAATCTTTTATCAAACCAGATAAGTTTAGGTTTTGTTTTTTCAAAATCAGCGATAAGTCCGTTCTGGATTTTTTCAGAATGTCCCATACCCGGATTAAATATCTGGTATTGGGATGCAATTTTTTCCTTCGTATAGAATAATTCTTCGAATTCAAAAGGCCCAATCCAAGTATAATCGTCTTTCGAAAGGACAGCATTAATAAGAGGTGCAATTTGAGGCCTGTCATAAATTAATGGAGCCTTACCCATGTATTTATTAAATGCCTTATCCAAGAATTTTCTTCCCAAGAACTGGAAATTCGCAAAAGTATATACAAACAACAGAAGAAAAAGCGAAGTGTAGATGATTTTTCGCCTATACTCCAGGTCGCTTTTTAATTCATCATACAATGTGTACAACAGATATGCTCCGTTAAACAAAGATATGAGTATATATACCGCGGACTGATAATCTCTTTCGCTAGAAGTTAATGGATTGCTTCTTCCATTTGCATAGATAAGCATAAGAAGCATAAAAATTACCAATTTATATCTCCGTTTCGTGAAGGCATATATTAAAAATGCAAGGTTCGCAATAGCAAGCGTGATATTGAATGGAAACGAGAAATTAAAATCTTTTATTTGTATCAGTAGGTCGGAAAAACCCATTAAGAATGAGTTGGCAATAATGATTGCAAAACGAATCGGATTTATTCCTGTCTCACCAATTGCTCTTGGGTAATTGTAAATATAGTATTGTTGGTTAAATGTAAAATTCTGATACAAATAATCACTGAGACTTCCAGTTAGTAATAAATAAATGAGAAAAACCAAGAAGGGCACGCCGAAGATAAGAAGTGGTCTCCAATAATTATTGACGCTTCTTAATGATAGTTTGTTGGAAAGAAAAAATTCTACAAAAACAAAAAGATAGAAAAACAACAACAGATACAGATATGTTAAAGAGCTGAGAATAGATATAAATGTCAAAGCCGAGATGTAAATCAAATCGCTGAGAGTAATTGCTTTTCTGGTGAGATGTTTAATTGTAACAAGTCCAACCGAAAGGGAAAGAAAATACGCTGAAATGTTATCAGCCAATAACATATGGCCCCAAAAATAGGTCGAACCGATACCAACAAAAAGCAGCAGCAACGGGAAAAATTTGGACAAACTGCTTCCTATACTTTTTTTGAAATACCAAAAAGAAAACAATAGAAATGCAAAAAGCGCAATTGAGTAAACTATCCGAAACCGGACAAACGAATTCCCGCTAAAAATTTCGATGATTGCGGCCAAAAAGTAAGCACTGGGACCATGATGAGTAAAAAATTCCGAATAGAGAGGGTGTCCATGAAGTATTCTCCAGCCGCCCAATATATTGTCGAACTCATCAGGATAACTCTCATGCAACCCATTCACAAAAAACATTAAAAACAGGATGAGAAAAAAAAGTAAATAAGAGTAAAATGGTGTCGAAGTCAAAAGGGCTCTTATATTTTGCCTGCTTACACCGCGGGCCCGAAATACATTAAATAACTTCATACTAATGAAATTCTAGCATAAACAAGAGGCATTACAAAGATTCATATACTCCAATTCCGGCAATATTGCCGGAAGTTGCAACATCACGAATTTTCTTGAATTTTTGTGCATCTTCAGTGTTCTGGCTTATGAATATATCGCCTTTTGCAATTATACTTTCACAATTCCCGAAATAAACATTTTCAATAGCAAAGCATTTTTCGCTTATCCTATTAGACCCACCAGTCCCAATATATGAAGCCGGATCAAATTTCGTATAAAAGAGGTAGAAGATGTACGGCTGTTCAAATTTCGATGAAAACACAACTTTTTTACCATTTCCCCGATACTTTGATGCTTCCAAAACTGATTCCTTATATCCCTCCTGCCAATATTTCCCATATTCACTGTTTGTATGAAAAAAGTAATTGTGAAAGTAATAAGCAAAATTTATGATGTAGACACATGATATAAGAAAAAGAAACCCGGCCTTCATTTTTTTCCTCTCAACCGAGAGTAGGTGCACCAAGCCTACGGCTTCAAAAATTTGCCATGTCGGTAAGAATATAAGACTTCGTGAGGCATTCGGGGCATCAACAGCCAGTGCCGATGCCGCCGGTGCAATAAATAGCCAAAAGAAAATAATCCAGTACTTCTTTTTATCAAAAATAATAAGTCCAATTAAAATAACTGGCAAAGAAACAAGATAAAGGATTCCCATACCAAATGCATGATGCCGCGCATTGTCCCCCGTAACAAAAAGCTGATTTAAATCAAAATGCGAAAGATAATTGCCTAAATATTTGTCGAAGTAAACAATCCTTCTGTTATGAAACGATGCCCCCAACTTATCATTGTTTACATTGTCAAAAATAATTTCGTCGGTTGAATTTTGTAAAATTTGAGTCTGATTGGAAAAAAAAGTGACACTTCTGCCCCTGGCGGTTGTCCTGGCGTCGATTACCCACAGTATATTACCCAGCATGAAAAGCAAAACAAAAATTACAATAAATTTCATTTTGACTTTGTAATTTATCAATGACCAAATAAGTAATGCAGCAAAAAGAAGAGGTGTAAATATTTTTTCGCTATGATACGAATAACCACTAATAGCGAGAAACAATATTCCAAAATAGTTGTAAAAATACTTCCTTGTATTAAGTCCTCTTATGAAAAGGGCAACTCCTGAAACGACAAAAAAAAGGCCGATATTTGCCTCGAATGCTACCCTACTGAATTGTATTGACCATGGGGATATGGCAAAGAAAAACATAGCCGAAAGAGAAAGCAAATATCTACGTTTTTCTTTTCTAAATAACTCAAAAACCAGTAACCAAACAAATGGTATCGTCAAAACTCCCAAAAATGCAGAAGTAAATCTTACAGAAAATGGTGTCAACCCAAAAAGCCCAATGGACAAACTGGTAAGGTATACGTATACGGGCTGTTTATAATCCCCAAATGCCTTAAAAGATAGTGGCATAAATGCACCGTGCTCGTCATGACCGGTCTTAAGGATTGAAAATGCATTGTATCCCCACGAAACTTCATCCCAATTCAAAGAATCCGGAATGCTACCCAGCTGATAAAAACGGAGGAATATTCCAATAATTAACGTAGCAATAAAAAAGGATATGTATAATTTTTTCATTTTGAATTATCGGCAACCACAAACGATGTTGAACCGTCAAGGTAATTTATACTCTCTATAATATTGCTACCTGCCGGAATCTCACCCGCCCCGCCTACGAACAAGACTTTTCTCCCCGGCATGCTCTTATAATTCAAAGGTGGAATGAAGCGGTATTTGCCAAAACCTTCGACATTATAAAATCCGAAAGCATCGCGCACGACCTTCCCTTCATTCCAAAACATTTCAGGGCTATATTTGCCGTACCAAAGAACATAAATATATGCTCTTCCAAGAATCGGACTAAAAATTATCTCATCATAATTATCTTTTAAAGATTCTACTTTCAAGACAGCCTGTTTATATCCGTACTGCCAGTCTTGAGAATAGTTGTATGGCATGTGTACATAATATGCATGGAGAAAGTCAAAAAGGTAATAAAGAAATACAAATACCGAAACGGCTATTGATGCAATAAAAGTTTTCTTGTATTTTCTGATTTTTCCATACAGAAACACTACCCCCACTCCCGCAAGTATTTCGTAAAGAGGAATAAATGTTTCACTTCTTAACGCATGTGGAGTTTCCCTTGCCGTTGCGGCAGCAACAGGAGCCAACAACAACCACCCTAGCACAAAAAATCTGTTTTTCTTATCAAGCCGTGTGACTAAATATATTCCAACGATAAAAAACGGCAAAATGTAGGGATACAACTCCCCATTCTCCTGAGTCGAAAATCTTGGATTGACATCTCCTTTAAGAAATAAGTATGAAGGGTTAAAAAAATCAAAGTAATGACTGACATATGAAAGTCCATACAAAACTCGTCTGTTGTGAATTATTTTTGAAAAGTAGGAATTACCGTCCTCACGATTCAAGCGGTTTGATTCTTCAACCACCGAAATGTCCGAGAAGATATTTACTTCCTGAAATCTCAATTTGCTCTCAGGAGTTCTTAGATAAAAAATAAATGGCAAAAGGAGAACAAGAGATAATACTCCCGAAACAATCACCTTTTGTCTTGTCTTCAATAACTCTTTTGCATAAACAGCAAGAAGCAATATAACGAGTGTGGGAATAAAAATTCTGTGCGCGTTAAAAGAATAAAATGCAATTACAAAGCTTAGAGATGACAAAAGGAAAAGAAAATTATGTTTCCTTTTTGCAACAAAAAAAAGAAATAAACCCAGAACCGTAAAAAATGTCGCTATATTTGCTTCATATGCCACCCGTGACAGTTGAATATGCCAAGGAGAGACTGCAAGAAACAAAGAGGAAAAAAAAGCAATAGCTTCCTTATGCTTTTTTTCTGAAAATATTTCCAGTGAAAGAAAATAAACCAATAAGACCGTTAGTGTCCCAAAAAAAGCCGAGGGAAAACGCACCGCGAATTCCGTTTGACCAAACAATAATATAGGCAGTACATCAAGATAAATATAAACCGGAGCCTTATAGTCCCCGAATGCTTGGAAACGGGCGATTGGTAGAAATTCATGATGCTCATCAAACCCGGTCTTTAATATCGAAAATGAATTAAACCCTTGAGACACTTCATCCCAATACAGACTCGGTGGATTTATTCCTAAATTCCAAAATCTAAGGATAAATGCAATCACAACAACTATCAGGACCGAATATTTTCCTAATAAGACTAGTTTTTTAATTTTCATAAAATTTCCAAATTATCCTTAGAGGTTCCATCGAATCCGATATAGACCTTTGAGGAACCAGCTTCTCATGACAACTCCCGGGAACTATATATAAGGTACGGGGAACAAGAATGCTGGAAACCTCTTTATCTTCATAGCAGGAATTTGCAAAAGTTACTTTTCCAAGCTTTACTGGCCAGTTTTTTTTCCATGCTTGTTGTAATTCACGAGGGCCTGCTTGACTTTCTA
The DNA here is from genome assembly GCA_041910135.1 of Candidatus Levyibacteriota bacterium. Taxonomy (GTDB): domain Bacteria; phylum Patescibacteriota; class Microgenomatia; order Levybacterales; family GWA1-39-11; genus JAUSNA01. The sequence goes on along the minus strand of JAYRRJ010000039.1, from coordinate 563 downwards.
ACGCATACTGCAATATCACTTTATCCTCAACGTTAGCAACTATTATTTTGTCAAATCTGTGCTCATTTTGCATGATGTACTCCGACAACTTTCTACTGCTACCGTTCCAATATTCACTCCCATATGAGTTGAGTTGGTAATAGTACTGATAGAAAAAACGGGTCATGAAAAAACCATAAAAAACAATAACAAGAACCCTCAATATCAATTTGTAGAATTGTCTGCCTTTAGTCAATTTGTAAAAAATGAATAGCCCTGTTCCAATCAGTATAGAAAGAAAAGGAACCATCATAAAACTCCTAATAAAGTAGCTATATCCTGCAGCAACTGTTGATGGGAGGGGCGATACAAGAAGTCCGCCAATAACAAGCATTGCTCCTCTTTTATACGAAATGCTTCCATTTTCGGAATTTTCTTTATTGCTGCCGGTAATAAACCCCGCTTTTTCAATAAAGTAAATTATTCCTAGTATTATGAAAGGAATATCGAGCAAATAAAGAACCCCCTTGAAGAATATTCCATAACCTACCTGCGGGTGGATATCCCCTGTGGTAAATAGATGT
>JAYRRJ010000038.1:0-8580 GCA_041910135.1 Candidatus Levyibacteriota bacterium | reverse complement strand
TTGGAGGTTATCAAATCATCAAACATATCTTTGAGTACATATATTATACTACCCTTGCTAATTTCGCAAGGGCAAGCTCTGCTTAACAAGACAAACATTCAAGAGCAAAAAGAAAAACTGGAGTTATTTAACGGTAATGTCTGTGGTAGGGGAAACTATTTCAAACCAAATCCTTCCCCTGTTGAATTCTACGTCTTTTCCGCGTTTATCTTTAATGGATAAGTGGGCTGTCCTATTTTTCTTTGACCATGTCCCATCAATCTCTGTTCCATCCATGAATATTTTTGCATTGCCGGTACCTTTTGTGCCATATAACATATGTAAATTCCCTTCGTACCCGTCATTCGCCCGACTCTCTTTCATGAAAAGAATAACAACATTCTTGGACTGTAATTGCTGCTTGGTAACCAAATCGGTATGAGGCTTACCCCCATTCGAACGAAGATATGTATTGTTAGCCTTATTGTACACCCAACTTACTCCGTATGCTCCGTATTCGTCCCAAAAGTCAAAACTAATAGCCTGAGCGGCAGGCCTAGCCGACAAAGCTACATCATCTTTAAAAGTATAAGGCGTGAAGTTCTTGGTCCAGCTTTCACCTTCAGAGTTCACATTGGTTATTTTTCTGTTTTTAGCCGCATAATCCCACAGTTTAGTAGTTGATGAATACATGGTGTGTTCTGTTGCAACTGTCCTGCCCAACCTGTCGTAATCTCTCAAAAATACGGGAAACCCAATTGAAAATTGATTCAGGTCATTAACACCTGCCCAGCCGTATGCTTCAATTTGACCCAATGCATCTGCCGGTCCATCTGAGTTTGCGCCTCCCACATGCGCATACAATGGAAATGAACCATATTCCGAAATGAAATCAACAAAATATGTTCTCGCCGAACGCACGGGGCCGACAATTTCAGCGTCTTGGCAGTAAAAAATGTTTAAGAAGCGGGTTATGCCACCTTCTGCAATCGCCTCGTACGTAATGTCTGCAAAAGTCATCCCGCTTTGCGGTCTCGCCTCTTCATGATTCTCAATCATTACCCCTAGAGGTTCGTGCTTCTCCCACCACTCGCGTTGTTGCCTTGAATACAGAACCCCATTTATAGGGCAGGCTTCGGTTTTAGGCAATGTTTGATCAAAAACCAATTTTCCCGAATTCGTTTTTACCGGCTGTGGCACCGGAGAGGACACTGAAGAAAGATTTGCACCAAAGCGGCTAAACACAATAAAAGAGACCAAGGCGCTTGCCAAATAAACTATAACCCCAACCGCAATTATCTTTGTATTCGCGTTATTTTTTTTTCTTACTACCTCTTCTTCTCTCATATTGCTAATGACTATTCACTCTTCTTGTCGCAGACTTAATTGCTTTCAATTCATCCGACGAGAGTTCATGCTCTACTCCGTGACCGTTTTCAACTTTTTTTGCATACCATCGGGTTCCGTTTCGAGTGTGAAGCCCCGATATCACAACCCCCGAATTCTCCGCGTCTATTAAGGCCAGAATAAAACTCTGGTCACCACCTGTATCATTAAAGGGATTAAACCTAACAAGCCCTATCTTTTGTATATATAATTGTGAATCAAATATCAAGCCCTCAACTTTTTTGTTAACGTCGTGTAAATTCCTTGACAGATTTTTCTCTGTTTCCAATACTTCACTCAAAAGCTCGACGATGCTTTCTTTCTTTCCGCCTCTTGTTACCTTTTGCAGGTTTTGTTGTTGTCTAAAGAAAAGGTAAGTAAGTATTCCGCACCAAACAATAAGAATGAAACCGAACAACAGGGGGAGAAAACTCATAAGGTCTTCCCATTTTAGTATCTTGAAAATATCGTGTCAATATGATAACTTTTGAGGTCATGTCGAAGAAAAGAAAAACACGTAAACAAAAAGAAACCGCCCACCTTCGTCATTCCGAAGAATTGCATAAGCTTCATATTCATCAAGAAACACCAACCTACTCCATCACTACGGTAAAGGCCGAGAAAAAACAGGCTGAAAAAGAAATTTCACATCCAAAAGAGAGTTACGAGGAAAAAGATATTGCATATCTCAAGCATGATATGACTGCAATAACCGCTGCATCGGGAATAGTCGCTGCCTTTGACATATTGTTATTTGTTCTTCTCTCAACAGGGTTTTTGCGTCTCCACTTTCTGGGATACTAACTTTCAAATCCTATTATTTGATACCCATATTTTTCTGTTTCTTTTGTTTCCCAGAAGGAAAGATCCTTTGTTTTGACAACATATGTTATGCGTTTTTCTATTTGACGCCCGGTAAATTCATTTTTTATTTCATCCCATTCCTTAAGAATAAGAACGTCACCTTCCCTACAAGAAAAATCTGCAAGCCGAACTTCGAAGGATTTTTTCCCGTCAATTATATCTTGAAAATACTTTCTCCAAACCTTTTTTTCAATTGTCATTATTTTCCTTTATAATGGATTAATCTTAATATTTTAACAGGAGGTATATCCCATTTTCCCGCTATTTCCGCTCTACCAAAACCGGCAATCTCCCACAATGAATCTCCAAGAGGTTCACAAACTTTTTTTTCGCACACGATCAATAGCTGAGAGGTCACACTTTTTCTTTCCGGATCGATACCAATATTTTGAATTGTTACAGGGGCCCTATTTTCGACTTCGAAGAAATACCGGTACAAATGATCGGAGTTACCATCCGTCATGAGGGCAAAATTGAAAGGCCGGTTATTTGATTTTGAGAGAACAAATTCGGCAATACGTTTTGCTTGATCTTTCTGCCCGTTTCCGGGAAATTGAAATGGAAAACCTAAAAAATTTACAAACATAAGAATTGCAAAAACACAGAATCCTAATGCCAAACCGACCTTTTTGGGCCGGATTTTTTCCGAAAGTGAAGATGTTAAATTTCCGATAAGAAGGAATGGTAAAGGGAACAAAAAGCCTAAATAATAATCATATATATCCTTCTTATATATACCAAAAAGGAAAACTCCAAAAAATAACCATAGAGACAGAAGCAATATCTTTAATTTTCCTTTTGCAAAAAAGAGAAATGTGATAGAGCAGAAAGCTAAGGCAATTGTTAATGCTTGCCACAGGAATAACTCGTTTTGCGGATATGTTTTTAATTGGCCGGCAGAGGGAAAATTCGTTGTAAGCCTTCCAAAAATCCTGAAAAAAACGTCAAATAAATTTCCGGCAAAGGAATGGTGAGGAATATATGCTTTCGTCGTGTTGTCAGCAAAAACGAATTTTAGGATTGTGAGAGTATTAACAAATCCATGCCGTGCCTCAAATGCCAGAAAAGGTGAGAACGCAATGATAAAACCTCCAAAAATTCCCAAGTAATGCCAGACATATCTTGAAATCATTTTTTTTCTTCCAACAATAAATTCGCCAATCAGGACAAAAAAGAAGACAACAACTGCCAAAAATGTTGTCAGATAATGAAGCTGCATGGTTATTCCAAGAATTAGCCCTACAATAACGAACATCTTTTTCGATTGATTTTTTACTGCTACATAAAGGAGGTAGAGCATCAAGAGAGAAAAGAATGGCATCGCATTTGGATTCCATGAGGAACGCGAATAAGCAATAACAAGTGGAGATAAAGCATAAAGCGCCGCGGCCATAAGCCCTGCTTTTGCATTAAAAAACTTAAGTCCCACATAATAGACAAGAAAAACCGTTGCTACTCCAAAAAGCGCAATCATAATAGCGGGCCCTACGGGGTCAAAGTCAGAAAGGAGTAGAAACGGCGCCATCATGTAGTAATAAATTGGTCCAAGAAAAAAATCTCCCGCTGAAGCCCTTGGTCCAAGCAGCGTAAAATGTCCATGAAGGATATCTTTCGCGACAATGGCATCCCTTCCTTCATCTCCAAGAAATGTCATATAATCGGAGATTTTGTAAATTCTTAAGAATGCTGCTACGAGAAGAATTGCAAGAAGAATTATGATTTCAAATTTGTGACGGGCAATATATGTTTTGACTTGCTTAAACATGGACAGGAGACTTTTTCTTCCAGATAACCTTCGAATATATAAAAAAGTTCCATACTAAAAGAAATGAGGTACCGAGAAGAAAGTAAAGAAAATAATCTTTTTGGCCTGTCAAAAAATGAACGCCGATAAATATGGTTCCGGTCTGTATAAAAATGACTCCAAAAGCGGATGTTGCGTAAAATTGGAGAAGCTTTATCAAATACTCACCGATACCCTCCGCTTTGTGATGCTTGAAAGTCCAAAGATTATTAAAGTTATAGTTTGAAAAAATAGCAAGGGCCGCTCCTACTAAATTTGCCAAATAGGCTATCCACCCGAATCCCTCAACCAACACTCTTAATGCAATTGCATTAATAACAAATCCTACCCCTCCAACTACAATAAATTTCCCAAAAGGACCAAATGCCAATTCTTTTATTCTTGCTAAAATTACAAAGCTTAAAACATTGAAGATATATTGAAGGGGTGCAATTTTTGAATTTCCCAATTTCCTGTCGGAAAAATGCAGCGGTACTTCACCCACACTAAATCCTTTCTGAACTACTTTGTGAAGGAATGCTATTTGAAAAATATATCCGTTGTACCCCTTCATGTCATGCCTGACTTTTTCAAACACTTCTTTTCTAATTGCTCGAAATCCCCCAGTCCAATCATGAACGCCAAATCTCATAAAAACAGTTCTTACGAATAGATTTGCAACAACTGAAAAAACTTTCCGTTGAAATGGCCAATTTCTGGGGATGGAACCACCGCCACTATATCTACTTTGAACCACCACATCATATCCATCGTCAATCTTTTCAATGAATTTTGGAAGATCGTGTGGGTCGAATTGAAAATCTGCATCTATACTAACAACCACATCTGCACCCAAATGTTCAATAGCATACCCCATTGTTCTCAAGTATGCGGCACCCAAACCTTTTTTTTCTCCCTGATTGATACCCAAGTTATCATATTTTTTCATAAGTTTTTTCACGATATCCCCTGTCCCGTCCGGTGAAAAGTCGTCGGCAACAAGAATGTGCATATCGTGCCCCTTTATTTTTGGGAACACTTCTTCTTCTAAAACAGTTATGAATTGCTCAATATTGTCGGCCTCATTAAATGTTGCAGGTATAACAAAAATTTTCATATTATTACTTTAAAAATTCCAATTCATATCTTTAACGTATTGAATCATCTTCAAAAGGCCATCTTCGAGGCCCACCTGTGGCTCCCACGACAAGATATTCTTTGCCTTTGTAATATCCGGACACCTTCTTGTTGGGTCATCTTTTGGCAATTCTTCCGACTGGATAATATCACTATGTGAATCTGTCAGTCGTTTTACCATCTGCGCGTATTCCATAACCGTATGTTCTTCCGGATTTCCCAAGTTGATAATCTCACCGCGAGTATTTTCGTAGAAAATAAGTCGTGTTAATCCTTCAACCAAATCATCTATATAACAAAGTGACCGTGTCTGACTACCATCGCCAAAAAGGGTAATCGGTTCATTTTTTAGAGCCTGTATAATGAACCTTACAATCATCCGCAAATCGTCTTTATGCATATTCGGACCATATGTGTTAAATATACGAGCTATGCGTGCATCAACTCCTTTTTCTCTCCAAAAAAATGATGTAAGTGTTTCACCAAATCGTTTTGCCTCATCATATACGGCGCGTGGTCCGGTCGTTGAGACATTCCCTCGATACTCTTCTTTTTGGGGATGCTCTAAAGGATCACCGTAAATTTCAGATGTTGACGCAAAGAGAAATTTGGCATTATTCTTCTGAGAAAATTTTAAAAGCTCGAGAGTGCCGGTGGTGTTAACCATCATCGTTTCCATGGGAAGCGCGTGATAAGAAATTTTACTATGATGATTTGGTGAGGCAGGTGAGGCAAGGTGAAACACAAACTCCGCAGAAATATCCTCAGGTATCGGGTTGATAACATTGTGATGTACGAAACGAAATGATGAGTTTTCCTCTAATTTCTTGAGATTTACTTCACTGCTTGAAAGCAAATTGTCAATTGCTACAACTTCATGTCCTTCATCAAGTAGTTTTGCAGAAAGATTAGAACCGATAAATCCTGCACCACCTGCAATTAAAATTTTACTCATATGCAACAATAATCAAACCCCAAACTTTAAATGATAACAGATTTGCGATTTTCACAAATCGTAAAGCCCGCTCCTCCGGCTATTAGAATTTTTGACATAAATTAGGAAAGTTCATTTCTATTGTATCAAAAAAGGGATTTATAGAGGCAAGTAATATCCTTAGTAGTCGTTTTTCTTCTCTGCTTCAAGGTCTGCTTTCACCATCATTTCAACAAGCTGCTTGAAACTTGTTTTTGGCTCCCACCCGAGTACTTTTTTTGCCTTTGAGTAGTCACCAATGAGATAATCCACCTCTGCCGGCCTCAAAAATTTAGGGTTATTGGCACTTACATAATCCCGCCAATTCTCAATCCCTATCACTTTGAAAGCCTCCGTAACAAAATCTTCAATACTGTGGGACTCGCCGGTTGCAACCACATAGTCGTCCGGAGCATCCTGTTGCAGCATCTTCCACATAGCCTCTACGTAATCGCCGGCAAACCCCCAGTCACGTTTGCTATCCAAATTCCCCAATTCCAATTTTTGCTGTTTTCCGAGTGAAATTCTGGCTACAGCATGTGAAATTTTCCGAGTTACGAATTCTATGCCGCGTCGCGGGGATTCGTGGTTGAAAAGGATACCCGAACAGGCAAATAAGTCATAGCTCTCACGATAATTAACGGTAATGTAGTGTCCATATACTTTCGCAACTCCATAAGGACTGCGTGGATAAAATCTGGTCGTCTCCTTTTGAGGAGTCTCTGTGACCTTCCCGAACATCTCCGATGAGGATGCCTGATAAAATTTCGCCTTTTTATTGACGGTTTTGACTGCCTCAAGCATTCGTGTTACTCCAAGAGCCGTGTATTCTCCGGTCAAAACCGCTTGGTTCCATGAGGTCTTGACGAACGATTGTGCGGCCAAGTTATACACCTCATCAGGTTGGGATTCGTACATTGCGTCGTCCAAAGATTTCTGATCCAGAAGATCTCCTGATATAAGCTCCACCTTATCTAGAAGGTGGCGGATATTCTCGGTATTTGGAGTACTGAGTCTTCTAACGAGTCCGTATACTTTGTATCCCTTTTCAAGAAGAAGCTCTGCAAGATAACTTCCGTCTTGACCGGTTATGCCCGTAATTAATGCTGTTTTAGCCATACTATCCGTTTAATTTAACCATTCTAAACAATATTCCTCCAATAGTCCAGTGTGTCTTTGAGGGTCGTTTCGAATGAAATTTCAGGTTTCCAGCCCGTTGTATCATACAGCTTTTTATAGTCACATCGAAGCTCAGGAATATCCCCGGGCCTCATAAGTGCAGGATCTTTTTCGATAATGATTTTCGCCTCCGAAAAGGAAAGAAATATATCAAGAATTTCCTGTATTCGGTACGATTTTCCGGAACCAATGTTATATACCTCTCCTGATTCTCCCTTTTGCATTAACAACTCATACGCACGGACAACGTCTCTTACATCGGTAAAATCTCTCTTTGCTTCTAAATTTCCGACTTTCATCACAGGCTCTTTTTTCCCCTTTTCAATTTCGGCGATTTGTCGGGCAAAGGACGGCACGACAAATATCGGACCTTGATTTGGACCGATATTGTTAAATGGCCTAACGATTATTGATTTCACATTTTGTGAATGTGAGTATTGATATCCCAGAAAATCTTGCGCAATTTTACTGACGGCATACGGAGAAAGCGGCCGAAGAGGGGTATGTTCGTTCATCGGAAGATCGTGTTCTTCGGCTTTTCCATACACTTCGGCCGATGAAACGACAAGGACTTTGGTCTCCAGAAGCTGCAACTGCTTTACTGCTTCTAAAATGTTTAGTTGTCCGCTAATATTGGTTGTTATCGTATCGGATGGGTTCTTAAAGCTTTCAGCCGGACTTGTTAATGCTGCCAAGTGATAAATGTGGTCGGGAGTAACTTCTTCAATAACACATTTTATTCCTTCAAAATCTTGAATATCTACTGAAAAAAGATGAGAGTCGGCGGGAGTATCACCTGACGGTTTTACCGTACCAAAAACTTCATAACCCTTTTGCTGAAGGAGATTATTTAAGTGTGTCCCTGCAAATCCGTTTATTCCGGTAACAAGTGCTTTTGCCATTATCTTCCAACTCCAAGATACGTAAACCCGTAAGCAGCGATCTTTTCTTTATCATAAATATTTCTCGCATCAATAAGATTGGGGGTTTTCATCATAGACCGAATCCGCTCCATATCCATCTCTTTAAATTCATTCCAATCGGTAATAACTATCAATAAATCGGCATCCTTTGCCACTTCATACATATCCTGAGCATATGTTATACCTTCTATTACCTTTTTTGCTTTTTCCATTGACTGCGGATCGTATGCATGAACCGAAGCGCCTTTTTCAACCAACCACTTCGTAATTTCTATTGATGGAGCAAATCTCATGTCATCGGTATTCGGTTTAAATGCCAACCCCAGAACTCCTATCCGTTTACCGTTAAGGTCTCC
>JAYRRJ010000037.1:0-7572 GCA_041910135.1 Candidatus Levyibacteriota bacterium | reverse complement strand
GAAGAATAAGTAAAGCGGAAACGCAAAGAAATAGGTAATTGCTTTGAAGGTAGGTCCATTTTCTTCGAGCTGGACTGTTGCAGTGGCTTTATACCACCCAAAGAGGAATTTTTCAGGCCATATAGCTTTTGGAGTAGCGTCCAAAAGCGTAGTAGTTTGCGCTGAAGATGTACTCTGGGAATCATCGACCAAATATCTATCGGAGCGTGAAAGTACGTATTGAGGGAGCAATTTCACCAGCCCTACAGGTTTACCGAAAGTATTTGCAATTTCAATGGTGCCAGTCGGATTTATCAAGTGCTTGCTTGCATTATGAAGTTTGAGTGTGAATTCAACAGGCCCCTTCGACTTAAATGATGAAGCTGAAAACTGACTGATTCCACCGGAAGCCACATCTTTAGGTCCGACTGACAACAACAAGTTGCTCGCAATTCCTGTTGGGATGCTCGTGACGTTGCTTTCCGCCCCTTTTTGACCTTGGGAAATAAAGACAATTGAGTAGTAAAAATCACCCGGCGGATCACCTTTTGTAAGATTAATATTAAGCTCAATTTCTTTCGATTCGAGTGCTTGAAGCGTAACCGTATCCGTTTTTTTTCCATCAATCAAAAATTGGATTCTGCCTTTGTAGTATGGATAAAAGCCTTTGCTTATTTCATCCGGAAAGAGCACAACCTCCCCTGAAGAATTGTTGGTTCTGAAAGGAATGAGTTCTATTTTAAGAACAACATCCTCGCTGTTGTTATTTTGTATGACGATGGGCAAGGATGGGGAAGAGGGAGGTGTTGATTGCACTTCAATCACCGGCGGATATATGCTTACGGATTGTCCCTGCGCAAACGCACGAGAAGCAGAAAATAAAATCGCACATATTGCCAATATGGAAGACCTTGCCCTCATACACTAATACTATCCCAGATATTAAAAAAATGAAAGGTAATGCTAGTCGCTTAGTTTTAAAACATCGTTAAGAATCCCTTAAGTTGATGTATAAAGAAACAGCCAATTTTCATAGAGAAATATAGAATGCGGTAATAATGAATAAGCTCAAATTTTAAGTATTTTTCTAATAATGCGGTAATTGAGGTATAGCATCAAAAGTTTCAAATTTGAACCAGAAAGAAAAATACTGTGAAAAATCCTATCTATATCAATCTATATCATTTAAAATTAGTTGCAAGGCTGTTGCGTTTTAGCAAAGTTTAACTTACAGTGATTGAAGCTGGAAGTGGGGGTTTGGATTGATATAATAGGATAAGTTGAAAAATACCTATTTTTTTGCTTCCGACCGAACCGCTAGCATCTTTTTGTTTATTCCCTATAGTTATTTCAGTTTCACAAGAGTTGCAGAATTCGTAGTTACAAAATAACTGGCGTTTTCACGCCTTAATGTGTTAGAAAAATGTAAATTAAAAATTCCGTTGTCAATTGAATAAAGAGAAGAGTAATATTTGCGCGTGAAAAATAATTTAAAATGTTTTACGTTTAAAAAGGTCGTTTCATGAGGCTAGTGCGGAGATATTTTTTCTTCATGCGGTTATAGAGATTGAAAGAAGTACTTCAACAAGTCTTTCTTTTGATACTTTTCACGAATGGTGGTTCTAGAATTTGAGCCTAATGTTAAAAACCTTACACGAACCAAGTATTTTCAGATTGAAGGGACGGCAATATAGGTAATAGCGTTTTCATATAAGCCGGCGGCTTGGCTTGTTGAGACATTTACTTTATAAGTCACTTGGGACTGAATGTTCCTTCCTCGATTGACCCCACGCATTACGGGGAAAGCAAGTTCGGCCGATTCACTGGAAGGGAATTGACGGTAATCATTTGCCCCTGAAAAGCCTGACTGACAATCCGCCCCGGAAATATTGTCGCAGCGATAGCCAAATCCAAAGGTGGTAAGATTTGTCCATGTTCCTGACGTCGCTTCATTGCAGGTTCCCGAGTCACAAGTCGTATCCGGAATTGAAAAGCCGGAAGGATTGACCCTCAAAGGGTGATTTTCCCTCACAAGAACGGTATATCCGTAGGCAGAGCCATTGGAAACGGTAAGATTGTTTGTGCGGGTAACCGGCGCCCCGGGGGTAATAGGACCGAAATCAATAAAGAGGGAGGAGATGGCAAATGAGAAGGGTATGCGGCTTACGATATATTGAAAGCCGGCACGAACTTTATAGTTTGAGCCCGAATAAAGCCCTGGTGCAGTTTGGCCTCCTGTTATGCCTAATTTATACTGGGAATTAGACGGTTTGCCTGCAAAAGAATTAAGGTTTGGGAATTTGATGATGTACGAGCCGTTCGACATGCTCGTCTGTGCATTTACCTCTAAAGTATAAAAGAGCAAAAAAAAGACAAGATTTATGCCTATAAAAATGCTTGAGCCAAGTGGGGAAAACAATTTTTTTGCTATCACTTTCATGGGTGTTAGTTCTCCTTTATATCGGTTTGAAGAGATTGGGCTTCTTCAATAATCTCGTCGATTGCTTCTGCCTCATCGCGGGTTTTTGCCTTATCTTCTTCCTTTAGAATTGCAGCTTCCTGAATTATTTCATCGGTTTTTGTTTGAATTTTCCTTGTCAACAATTGCCTCCGCTCAAATTCCTTTGCTACGAAAAAGGCAATTGGAGCTATTAGCAAAAGAGACCCCAATTTGATAAATGTGTCCGGGGTAAGGGAGTCTGAGGCTTGTGGAATAAAATAAAGAATTGTCGATAATGCAAAAACCCAAATACTTATTGGTTCGTTCATAAACGCGAGAAGGAACAAAATGAAGTACAAAAAGAAAAAGAGAGGGGACAATAATCCATTTGTGAGAGCAATGATTAGCAATATAATTGTTATTATGCCAAACAATTCAAGAGGACTTGATGAGAATAAATTTGAAGCTGATTTCGACCTTTTTTTCATACTTATATATATCGCAAAGAAAATAATGAGAAGTGCTAGCAAATAACTTAAATAATTGCTAAAGCTTGCTTGTACAGCAAAGAATACAAATCCCACGCTTAAAATAATTGATACGCTTTCAATTAGCTGACGAGATTTCATAGTTTTATGGTAACAGATATGGGTATTGAATTCTAGTTAGAGAGGGCGGCCCGGAGAACCGGGCCGCCAGGGATGCCCGAACAGAGTCGGGGTGGCGCAGATTAGTTGTCCTTGATACCGTGTTCCTTGAGGTAGTCCACGGCGTCTTGGACGGTCTTGATCTTCTCGGCGTCGGCATCGCTGATCTCCATCTCTTCGCCGCTGTCGGCGAAAGCTTCCTCCAGCGACTGGATGAGCTCGACGAGGTCAAGCGAGTCGGCGTTCAGGTCGTCCTTGAAGGACGCGGCCGGTGTGACCACATCCTCCTCGACGTCCAGCTGCTCGACGACGATTGCACGCACGCGCTCAAAAACTGTTCCCACGGGTAACCTCCTGTACCGGTATGTCGGACGGGGCGAGCATGCTCGCCGTACGATTGATCACCACCGGAGTGGGTAATCATGCTGTTTGTGCGGCCGTATGGCCGGGAAACCAAAGCTCAAGTTCCCGCTTTGCAGACTCAACGGAGTCGCTTGCGTGAACGGCGTTGGCCGGCATCTTCCTTTCGCCGAAGTCATACCGGATGTCTCCGGGATTTGCTTTCGTGGGGTCGGTGGGGCCGTGCAGTTCGCGGACACGTTCGATGGCGTTGTAGCCGACGATAACGATAGCGAAGACGTCACCCGAGAGCATGAAGTCGACAGTGCCCAAGTAGAAGGGTTTGCCGACATGGTCTCGGTAGTGTTCTTCGATGAGGTTGCGGTTGGGTCTTACTGTCTTATGAGAACAGACAGTAAGACCTGACCGGCGGTATCGCTCCTCGATTTCCATAGCCTGTTCGTAGGCGTCCGGTTTGACGAGGACGAGGGTCCGCTCGTAGTTGTTTGACACGATGTGCTCCTTTAGAGGGTAGGATGGGTTCGGGCCGCTTTTAGTTGACGGTCGATTTCAACCTCCTCTTAAGGCGTTGACTTGGGGCAGCATGCTTCAGGTGGGTGGCTTTGTCACGTGTGAGCCGGACGCCCGGTGCAAATTCTGCCATGACTTCACGGAGGAAGCGATAGAGTTGTCTGTTGCTTCCCTCGAAGAAGGCTGCAAGCAGAACTCTTTGTGCCTCAACCGTTCCTTTAAATCCCCTCACCCATACCGGCCGGTTCTCATCCCCGTTGGGGTAACCGTCCTTGTAGGTGAAGGGAAAGTAGGCGACTTCTTCAAACTGCGCGAAGATGAGTTCGAGCAAGTACTCCGGGTGGAGCGTCTGCACGGGCGTGACACAAACCATGTGCCAACCCAGGTCGCGCGCCTCACGGGCGCAGGATGGGGTAATTTTGGACATTCGTTCCTCCCGTCACACCTTGTGTTCTTGTGCCTCTTCAGATTCAAGGTACGATCTTACCCGTTTCTTGAATTCGCGGATGCCACTGATTGCATCATCTAACTCATCACTGAGAGCCTCAAGTTTTATCTGTTCGGCTTCGGTGAGGGGTTCTGTCGTGCTTCGGACTCCAAAGAGATCCTTATAGAGTCCGTATCCCATCATCATCTTGCCGTCCATGACGGTTCCTGCCCTCATGACGTCGAAGAGGAGCGGATGGGCTTGTTGCACCTTGTGATGCCGTTTTGTCATTGCCGAAATCCTTTCTAAACCTGCGTTTTCAATGTGCTGCTCAAGAGCCCGAAAACGCAAGCTATGTGCGAATTGGCCGCGTGAGCGACAGGGCCAATTGTACCACAATGACCAAGGTATATAATTTGAGGCAAAAGTTTGATACAATTCTCATATATATGAAAGCTGATGAAAATCGGTATAATTCCACAGATATTGAGGCTAAATGGCAGCAAAAGTGGGAAAGTGACAAAACTTTTTCTCCTGATATAAAAGCATCCAAAAATCCCTATTTCAACCTCATGATGTTTCCTTACCCGTCGGCAGAAGGACTTCATGTGGGAAATATGTACGCATTTACCGGAGCTGATGTATATGCACGGTATAATCGAATGCTTGGTAAGGATGTTTTGGAGCCTATCGGTCTTGATGGATTTGGTATTCATTCGGAGAATTACGCCCTAAAAGTTGGCCGTCATCCCAAAGAACAAGCCCAAATAGCAGAAAGAAACTTCTACCGCCAACTTCGTGCTATCGGAAATTCATTTGATTGGAACAGAACGGTTGAGACGTATAGCCCTGACTATTATAGATGGACGCAATGGCTCTTTATTCAGCTTTTTAAAGCCGGCCTTGCATACCGTGACACAGCGCTTGTTAATTGGTGCCCTAAGGATATGACCGTTCTTTCTGACGAGCAGGTTATCGACGGACTTTGCGAGAGGTGCGGAACAAAGGTTGAAAAGAAGAATTTGGAGCAGTGGTTTTTCCGAATTACAAAATATGCGGACCGTTTGCTTCAAAATATTGAAGGGCTCAAATGGACTGAGAAAGTCAAAATTGCCCAAAGGAATTGGATAGGGAAGAGTGAGGGTGCTGAGGTTGAATTTGAGATAAATGATGAGGTAAATTATGTTTTACTGCATGGTTTTACCGGCTCGGTTGAGGATAATTTTTTCCCGTGGCTTAAGCAGGAACTTACAAAAAGAGGGAAAAAAGTGTGGGCTGAAAATCTGCCGGATACCTCCAATCCCACGATAGATAAGCAGGTCGAATTTGTGCTTAAAAACGCTGAATTTGATGAGAACACTGTTCTTTTGGGGCATAGTTTGGGGTCGGTTGTAGCGCTTAAAGTAACTGAGCGCTTAAAAACTCCAATAAAAAAGTTAGTCCTTGCTGCCGGATTTGCCGAACGGGGATTTTTGGATCACGAGCGTATTTTTGAGTCTCAAATAGAAGCAGACAGGTACGATTTTGAAGCTATAAAAAAGAAAGTTGGTGAAGTAGTTTTGCTTAGGGCAAAAAATGATACCGCTGTGCCTCAAGAGCGCTCCGAATTCATAAAAAGCAAAATTGGGGGTAAAATAGTTGATTTTGAAGCAAAAGACGATCATATCACTGGTAAGACCGAGCCTGAGGTTCTTAAGGCTGTTGTTGATTCAATTTCTGTTTTTACCACTCGCCCTGATACCCTTTACGGAGCGACATTCATGGTTTTGGCTCCGGAGCATGAGCTGGTTGGTAAAATCGCCGATGGAAGTTTGAAAACTGAAGAAAAGGTAAGAAATGAAGTTAAGAGCTATATCACATCAGCGAAAAACAAAACCGAAATTGAGAGGACAGGGGAGGGGAAAGAAAAAACCGGCGTCTTTTCCGGACTTTATGCCATAAATCCTTTAAATAGTGAGAAAATTCCGGTATGGGTTGCCGATTATGTCCTTTCAGGATATGGAACGGGTGCAATTATGGCCGTTCCGGCTCATGATGAGAGAGATTTTGAGTTCGCCAAAAAGTACAATTTGCCGATAATTGAGGTCATTAAGTCTGATTTGCGTATAGGAACTGATATCGATAAGAAGTATGAGGTTTATGGTGATAAAACAGCACTCAAAAACTTGGAAACAGACTTTCCAAATGTTAAATGGAATACAATTAACCAAGGAGTTGTTAGAGCAGGTGAGTTAATAAACTCAAGTGAATGGGATGGTTTTGTTGTACCCCAAGACATAGACAAAGTGCTTGATTCCCTCGAAAAGAAGGGTTTGGGTACACGAAGAGCTAATTATCATCTCCGAGACTGGCTCATCTCACGCCAGCGTTATTGGGGACCACCAATACCCATGGTCTATTGCTCAACTTGCGACAAAAATGGCAAAGCTGAAGTAGAAGGAATGAGTGGTTGGTTCTCGGTTCCTGAGGCTGAACTCCCTGTTCTTCTTCCTGATGTTGCAGATTGGAAGCCAATGGGGACCGGCAAGTCGCCGCTTGCCAACCATCCCGAGTTTTATAAAACAAAATGCCCTCACTGTGGAGGAGATGCAACCCGAGAAACTGATGTCAGTGACACTTTTCTTGATAGTAGTTGGTATTTCCTAAGATACCCGAGTACTGATGTAGAAAATGAAGCGTTTGATAGGGAAACGACTAAGAAATGGTTGCCGGTCGACCAGTATATTGGCGGAGCGGAGCACAGTGTGCTACACCTTTTATATTCACGTTTTGTCACGATGGTATTATGTGATTTGAAATTCATAGATTTTGAGGAACCATTCAGTAACTTCTTCGCACACGGTCTTATTATAAAAGACGGTGCCAAAATGAGTAAAAGTAAGGGAAATGTGGTCATTCCGGATGAATATATATCAAAGTATGGCGCTGATACATTGAGGACATATTTGATGTTTTTAGGACCATATAGCGATGGAGGGGACTTTAGAGACTCGGGAATTGAGGGTATGGGAAGGTTTATCCGAAAGGTATGGAAGCTATTGTCAGAAAGAGTAGGAGAAAATGAGGATTTAAGTCAAGAAAGAATTCGTTTGATGCACAAAACAATACAAGGAGTGGGACGGGATATTGAAGAATTCGGATACAACACGGCGATTGCCAAGCTTATGGAGTGGTATAACTCGCTTAATAAAGAGAAAATGATTTCAAAT
>JAYRRJ010000036.1:0-3250 GCA_041910135.1 Candidatus Levyibacteriota bacterium | reverse complement strand
TCATGAAGAAAAGAAAAGAAGTCTCAGTCATATATGTATATTACAATACGCCCTTTGAGTTAGCGCAGTCTATTGCATCCGTCGAGGAGAATTCAAAAGGTATCGGACTGGAAATTATTGTCGTTGATAATGATTCTCCAAAAAAAATACCGAAAACATTGGAGAAAAAAAAGAATATAAAAATTATCAAAAATAAAAAGAATGTAGGATTCGGCAAGGGGTGCAACATTGGAGCAATGGTTGCTCAAGGAGAGTATCTATTGTTCCTCAATCCTGACACAGTTGTAAGTAAGAGTGCAATTTCCGAAATGTTGAAAACATTAAGAAAAAAAAATATAGGAATTGTCGGACCAAAGATGTTGGATGAAGATGGTAATACACTCCCGACCATCAACTCGTTTCTTACATTTCGAGCTCTTTTTGTAGTGTATTCATTTTTTAATACTATGTTTAAGAAAAACCCCATATCAAAGCGCTTTTGGCTGTATGACCTAGATCGAGACAAGGAGCAAAAAGTGGACGTCCTAAGCGGAGCGTGTTTGATGCTGAAAAGAACAACGTTCGAAAAAGTTGAAGGATTTGATGAGCGCTTTTTTATGTACTTCGAAGAACAGGATCTTTGTTCCAAAATAAAAAGAAACGGCCTTGCGGTGGTATTTAATCCTAAAGCAAAAATAATTCATTTGATTGGAAGAAGCCTAAGTGAGAAAAAAAAGATACAAAAATATTTTCAGGAGAGTAGGTTTTTGTATGCAAAAAAATATTTCGGATTGACAAGGGCGTTGGTTTCGGAATTTTTCTTACGCTATTTAATATCTTCCAACATTGTTGTAGGCATGATTTTTGCTCTCTCATTGTTCTTAAATACGTATAGGCAAGACTCTTTAATGCTCTTGATTGGAGATGCAGCACGGGATTTCCTTGCTGCAAGAGACATGATAATGACTCATAACATACCTCTTGTCGGTATTCCATCTTCCGTACCCTGGTTGCATCAGGGGCCGATATCGGTGTATGGCATAGGATTTGCCTTTTTGCTTTCGAAGTTCAACCCTGTAGGCCCTGGTATCTTGTTTGGATTTGTTGGCGCAGTCACAACTGCCATGCTGTATTTTTTTGTCAAAAAGTATCAAAGTGACACTGCAGCTTTCATCGCATCTATTCTTTATGCGACCTCTCCAATGGTTGTTGTAAATGCACGCATGCCATATCACACTTCGCTAATCCCATTTTTTAGCGTTCTTTTCTTTTTCATATTTACAGTATCACTTAAAAAACCAAGAATGATACCGTTAGTCTTTTTTGCATTTGGACTCCTCATGCAGGTAGAGCTTTCAAATGTAATTGTCCTGGCCATAATTGCAATTGTATTTTATTCGCACAAGATTAAGTTTGGTAAGAATATCTTGTTTCTCTCAGGCATTACATTTTTTCTCGGCATACTACCTTTTGTATTGTATGAATTTGTTAATGGTCCAGCTTACATTAAATTTCCTTTGTGGATCGCGAATAGGATAAGGCTATTTTTCGGACTCACAATGCACCATTCTTCAACCACTTCATCATTGCCTAACGCTCTATTCACCATCTATCAGCAGATTAGTGGGACAATATTTCCCAACACACATCTAGTTGGGCTTTTTGTTTTCTTAGTCGCATTTCTTTTTTTGATTTTAGGGACGAAAGGTATAATCAAGAAAAGTTATTTGTTTGTACTTTTGCTTTGGATTGTGGTGCCGCTTTTTTCTTTCTCTTTACACACTTCGCCGGGAACAGCATATTTCGGACTTCTGTACCCCGCGATACTAATTCTTGTAGCCTTTCTTTTTGACGCTTTAGTGAGAGTCAATAAATTATTTCTCTTCCTTATATTATTTATTGCCCTGTTCAACTCTGTACTTCTGGTTAAAAATGATTTTTTTGTATCAAGCAAGAACGGTGCTCATCCTATGCCTCCTACTTTCTATAATTTTGGAACTTCATGGAAATTAAGCGATGATGTTGCAAAGGCAATCGTTTTGGATGCTGGTGGAAGAAATTTTCGTCTTATAGGCAAAGGCGGTCTTTCACTATATAAAACGAGCATAGATACATATGTTTATTTAGTTTGGTATCGTGGTGGGAAAATATCCAGAAATGCTACTGTAACTTACGAAGTATATTCTCCCGGTGCTATAAATTTAACTAGACGTCAAGTTGTATTTAATGGGGAGGGTGGAGTAGTCGTTAAAAATGAATAAACAGTTTTTATTGCTGATTTTTCTAACCATATGCTTGATAAGTATTGCATATATATCGAATGTAATCTATTTCCCTGTTGATATCCTCAATCTATTTCCGGCGTTTCATGCTAAAACATCTTTAATTCCCCACAATACTTTAGTCTCTGACCCCGTCTTTCAATTTGAGCCGTGGAGGCATTTCATAAGGGAAACAATTTTTTCGGGCGTATTTCCCCTATGGAACAATCTAAACGCAGGGGGAGTACCGCTATTTGCAAATACTACATCTGCCATTTTGTTCCCACTCAATTTTTTTTACTATATATCTCCCTCCTCTATATCCCTTAATCTTATACCAATTCTTAAATTGAATTTGCTTTTCATTTTCACTTTTTTATATCTAAAAAGCATCAAGGTTTCAAATGGTCCTGCTTTTTTAGGTGCGGTAGCAGTTTGTTTTTCGGGTTTTTCATTAGTTTGGCTTCTTTGGCCACAAACAAACGTCTATATGTTCCTTCCTTTATTTCTGTACCTGACAGAAAAAATTCGAAATAGTAAACGGGAAAAAGTTTGGTACGTTTTATTGTCACTTAACTATTGTCTTGCAATGTTTGGTGGTCATTATGAAACTCTTTTACATTTGATGCTCCTTCATCTGCCCTATACATATTTAAGACTCCGACTCAGCATAAGAAAATTTTTTGTATTTGTGTCTTTTTTGGTTTTGGGTATTCTTCTTTCCTCAATTCAACTTTTCCCTTTCTTGGAGTATTTTATTAACAGTTCTGCCTTTGCGTACAGGACGCATTCTTCGTATTTATACCTGCCGCTACAAAGTGCCGTATTGAATATATTGCCATTTCTCTCAGGGGCACCTCATCTATCTCATTACCGGCCGATTTCAATAGTTACGAATTTTCAGGAATCAATGGGTGGCTATACGGGAACAATAATTATCCTTGCAGCATTTGTGGGGTTTATTACGCAGTTTAGGAAAAATTCGCTTATACGAACTTGGGCTGCCATTG
>JAYRRJ010000035.1:0-10736 GCA_041910135.1 Candidatus Levyibacteriota bacterium | reverse complement strand
TGTTCATATATTGATACCCCATATTCCACAGATGTTTTGCGAGACAATTATTAAGAAATACATACACCTCTTTATATTGTGGATTACTTTTTGCGAAATGAACAACCGCATATTCTGTGCCAATAAGTTCTGCGACTATAAATCCCAAATAATTTCCTTTATATTCGGCAGCCACAATAATTGGAGAAAACAAATGCGCATGGTATAAAAACCGTTCCAAGGCTGTCAACTCATGTTGTGTTTCATTCCTTTCTTTTCCTCTTCCTTTTTCCCATGTGTAAAAAACTTCTAACAAAATTTCATGTGTCTTTTTATCAGATGCATCAAGAATAACCGGTAGGCATTCCGGATAATTCTTTTCAAACCGGTTAAGGTGGTTCTTCTGTGTATGAAATTTAGTTGTAGCAAGGGAGCTTACTTCTTGAGTAAACAGTATATAGTCGAAGTTATCCTCATCTTCTGATACCTTATATTTTTTGGAGTCTTTAAGATTGTCTGCAACGATGTGGGGAATGAGTTTAAGAATTCCCGGCAATCCTTGTTCGATACTATGCTCAAGTAGGATATGTGTAGTCCTAACTGGTTCATCATTTCCCATGAAAGAAAAGAAATGTTCGGAGGTGACATAATCCTCAAATTTGACCACAAGGTTATTGTGAAGTTGTGCAATTTCCATTTTTTCCTTAGTGTTGTAACACCACATGGATGCAAAATTGTAATCGGAATAAGGTTCGAAATTATCCAAAAAAGGTTGGAGTATTGAATGGTCTTGCAGAGTGAGCGGTTTGAGCTCAGGAAATACGGGTAGTTCTCGTAATAAATTCATGATTATTGATAGTATATCTTACCTTTCTTGACAAGTGACACGCAACATTCCATACTAAAAATATGCTTGAAACACTGAAAAAAGAGTGGGAAGCAAAGATAATTCTGGGACTATTTCTCCTATACGTTGCATGGTGGGTCTACATGCAAGTGGCCCTTCCTCATGACCATATATTGTACGCATTGTACGGTCAATCATATGGAGTAATTGCACTTGTTGGAGGAATTTGGGGCTTATTTGTTGCAAGAAAATGGGGCGGTTTTAAGAGTGTGATGGGGAAGGCTATTATCATGTTTTCCCTCGGTCTTTTCGCTCAAGAATTTGGGCAAATGGCTTACACATACTATATTTTCATTGAGCACATAGAAATCCCTTATCCGTCGATTGGAGATATCGGATTCTTCGGTACGATTCCATTTTATATTTATGGAGCTTATCTTTTGGCAAAAGCATCGGGGGTTAAAATTTCCCTTCGTTCATTTGGAAACAAATTGCAGGCAATCCTTATTCCCGTTGTTATGGTAGGTGTTTCTTATATTCTGTTTTTGCGTAATTATCAGCTTGATTTCTCCCATCCCCTAAAGTCATTTTTGGATTTTGGGTACCCACTGGGGCAGGCAATATATGTTTCTATTGCTATATTTACGTATGTAGCGACCAGAAAACTTTTAGGAGGAATTATGAGGCCTAAAATTCTTGTTATTCTATTTGCCTTTGTTGCACAATTTTTATCGGATTATTCATTTATATATTTTCAAGATAAATATTATCCCGGTCACTTCATCGATTTGGTATACACCACATCGTATATGATAATGGCCATTGGCATCCTTGAATTAAAAACTGTCTATAACCAGTTACATCGAGGATAATATATGCAAAATGATGTCTATGCCCAAATGGCTGAAAAGATAATCAAAGTTCAGGAAAATATTATTGGACCGATTGCGCTTGAACAGGCTGAAAAAGTGCAAGGGTTAAAAATTGATTGGCAAAAACACGACATTAAGTTTGAGGGTAACCAAAAAGATATTGTCGGTAAGCTCGTTGAGAGGTATGAAAAACTTTTCGGACAAACGTCTGTAGAGATGTGCAAAGATGCCGTAAAAAGCATATCCTCTCAAGTATCTTCTTCGGATTTACCAGTTCTTCTTCAATAGCGTCATGCGCTTTTAATACTATATAATTAGTTCATATGGATTCTGCCCAAAAAGATGACAGCACTTCTTCTGTAGCAGGCCCAGCTCCATCAACTAATGACCTCTCTTCAGAGCTTGCGCATGTAACCCAGGAGATGTACAAAAAGAACGCAGAGTTGTTCCACACCAACAAAACACTCTCACTGTTGCAAAAAATTGAGGCCATTATACTGAGCTCTGTTACCGACCTGTGGCAAGTTGCTCAACAAGTTGTAGATGTTATTGCTTCAGAAGCCGAATTTAAAAGGGTTTCGGTTTTTATTATCAACGAACAGGAGGGTCTGGCGAGACTTGCTGCTTCAAGTGGTGAGGCTGTTGCCAGAGCAGAATTTTTGGTAAAAAAACAATTCCCGAGCCTTCGGATTTCGGTACAAAATGAGGCAAATATTTTAGTGAAGGTCGCCAAAACCGCACATTTTCAATACACCAACAATTACCTTGATATTCTTACGCCCGATTTTACTCCTCAAGAGGCTGAGACAATACAGCAGACCCTCAATGCAAAATCCATATATGTATTTCCATTGGTAATACGGGATGAGGTAATAGGTGTTTTGTCTATTAGTCTTGGTGAGATTTCTTCTGACATCTCCGACTACGAGCGGGATTTGATGGAGAGACTGGCAGGAATAATAGGTATCGCAATAGACAATTCATTGCTCTACAGAAGTATTCAGGAGGCAAACGAAAAACTGAAGCAGCTCGATAAGTTGAAGGATGAGTTCGTGTCTCTTGCCTCGCATGAATTAAGGACCCCAATGACAGTTATCAAATCCTACATTTGGATGTTGCTGGAAGGAAAGGTTGGCGAGTTATCAGAAAAACAAAAATCATACTTAGAGCGGACTTATACTTCTACCGATAGGCTTATCAATATGGTCAACGATATGTTGAACATCTCGCGCATAGAGTCGGGGAGGCTAACGATCGAGCCAAAAGCCCTGAGCATGTCTTCTCTTATACAAGAAGTTGTCGGGGAAATGCAGACGAGGGCCGGAGAACAGCAGCTTTCGTTACTATTCGCGCCTTCGCAAGGAGAGATACCAAATGTTTTTGCCGACCCTGATAAAATAAAACAAGTTCTTATAAATCTTATTGGTAATTCGTTGAAATTTACTCCCCAGGGGGGAAGTATTACTCTTATTTGCGAACAAAAAGACGGATATGTTGTTACTCATGTGAAAGACACGGGAAAGGGAATAAAGGCTGAGGATATGGATAAGCTGTTCAGAAAGTTCAATATGTTGGGAAGCAATTATTTGACGAAGCAAAGCGGACAGGGGACCGGACTCGGGTTGTATTTGTCAAAGTCATTAGTAGAACTTCACAAAGGACGTATTTGGGTGACTTCGGAAGGGGAAGGAAAAGGGACGACATTCTCGTTCTCACTGCCCGTTATGAGTTCGGATGGGCAGACTATGACGCCGGAGCCGGCGGTTGCTCAAGGTACAGCTTGACCTCTTTTACCAAATCTCCGGGTGTAATCTGACTTTTTATAAGATACCCTGTTCCTAGAATAAGTGCCTCTTTTATTTCCTCCCCTTTATCCAGATTTGTTAGAAATATGATGCTCTTGTTAGGTATTGCGGGTTGGGGAAGTTCTTTTGCTTTTTTTGCCACCTCAAGTCCGGACAACTTAGGCATGATGATATCAAGTAACACTAAATCCCAGCCTCCTTGAGACAATTTTTGAAGCGCATCCTCTCCATCAATAGCAGTTGTAATTCGATACCCTTCGCCTTTTAGTATATCAGCGTAAAGCTCACGCAGGAATTCGTCATCTTCTGCAATAAGTATTTTTTTATCCATGATAATTAATTAAAAATCCTTAGCTACGCTAAGGATTTTCTTATCCATTTGTTATAAATAGTCAAAATCCTTGGTTGCACTAAATATTTTTTTCTCCATAGAAAAAACATCGTACCATCAATAAAGAATGAAAGTCAATGAATTCGGGGCTTAACGTGTCACCGAAATTGTTTGTGACAACTCGGCAGCGGGTGCAGCGACGGTGATTCTACTATCGGTTGTGCTTCTACCGATAGTATAATTTGTATTATAAGTGGCACCGCAGTTAGTGACAGGGCTTCCGTTATTGGTCAATGGATCAACCGGAAGTGCTGCCATGTATTGTGAAGTTAATACCGCACAAAGGTCAGCGCGCGCTGCGATGCCTGCATCATTTGTTATCGTGCAGGGAGCGGCCGGTGTACAAGATACAGCAATACCCGGAGGAAGTGCGCCTTTGTTGTCTGCTGCATATTGCCCCACTGCATTCAGGATTGCATTAACGTCGCTTGACCTCTTCGTATTGTTTGCTTGTGAGAACTGTCTGGCAGGATTGATAGCAATAAGGGTGATAGCAAGAAGCACAGCAAGAATTCCAATGACAACGAGCAATTCAATTAAAGTGAAACCTTTTTGGTTCTTTTTGAGGTGGGCAAGCTTCATAAATTAGCGGGTAACCGTAATTGTTTGGCCAAGCTCTGCTGCTGGGGCTGTTACAGTTATTCTATTATCACTTGCTGAGCGTACTACAGTGTAGTTGGTGTTGTAATTCGCCGTACAATCGGTGATTGGTGTTCCATTATTTGTTAATGGGTCAACCGGAAGAGCGGCCATATATTGTGTAACAAGTGCTGCGCAAATATCGGCATCATTTGCAGGTGTTCCGCTCTTTTGAATTGTAAGTGCTGAAGTTGTTATGCCAGCTGGTAGTGTGCCTTTGTTATCGGCTGCATATTGACCGATAGCATTTAAGATTGCATTAACATCCGAAGATCTCTTTGTGTTATTTGCTTGCGAGAACTGTCTGGCAGGATTGATAGCAATAAGGGTGATAGCAAGAAGAACTGCAAGGATTCCAATGACAACAAGAAGCTCGATAAGTGTAAAACCTTTTTGATGTTTCAACTGGGCAGTTTTCATATCTGTATCTATCATAATCATATTTGATTTTTTGTGTCAAGGGGTAATTTTGAACCTAAATATATCAAATTGCTATCTGATAGATACGGTTTGCAGACTATTTCATATTTATTAACATAAACCCGAGGATTACGAATAGAACGGCAAATACACCAATCATTGCATAGAGCCGCACGTTGCTTTTTTTTGCAGGCACCCCCTTTTTAATAGGGCTTTGACTCTGTGGTTGTTTGTCTTTTTCGAAAGCGAGCATTGATGATTGTCTGTATCCTCCCGCTTTTTTTAGAAATTGAGCGGCATTATCGGTGGTGAGGTTCTGTATAAGCTGCTGGTCCCCCCCCAAGAGCTGATAGGGGATAACCATATCGATGCCAAAACCATTTTTTTCAAAACTCACCTTGAGTTCCTGATATAAATCTTCATTGTAGCCAATAACTTTGACCCCTTTTTCTATAGGATAGTTTTTTGACATGATGCTGTCGAAAGGTATTGTGTCAGCAAATTTTTTAACGGCATCTTCCTGTTCGTCGGCAGGCAGGCCGGTAATCTCCTTCTCAAAAGTAATATTGGGAGAAAGGACGATTGTTATTGAAGCGGGAGTAATCCGATACTGTTCGATAAAGCTTTTTACTTGAGCCATAAGAGACGCGCCATTTATTACATCCATATCCTTAACGGATGTTTCAAGGAATGCCATACTTATAACAGTAGGTAACCCGTTCTCAAAAAAGTAAAACCCGTTTTTATCAAGATAAAGTAATGCAGGTTGTTTTTTTGTAAATTCCATAATTAAATTTCCTTCCAGGACGTTGCAGTGAGCGTATTATTGCTGGTATCAACAATTACTTGGATAGTCCTTGTAAAATTATTGAGCGTACCTCGTGACAATATTGTCTTCGGATTGCTACCGGTAATCGTTATAACCGCTTGACCATTGCCGACTGTCAGTGTCTCGCCCGTATAGTCAGGGTCTCGTAATAATTTAATCATAGCAGTTTCCGCTCCGCTTTCGGCAATATCCAGGGAATTTGCACCCTGATACACTTTGTCGGTCCCCTTTGAACTGTTGATGACAAGTGCGATAGATGCCGTCGTGATAATTATGGCAATTATCATGTAGGTCAACAAGATAATAAGCGTTTGACCGTTTTGATTTTGAAATCTGTTTTTCATCTGAGTCCGGCTGTTGTCTGAAATGTTTGCTGGTCTGAAATTCCTCGGGTTGTAACATTGCCTACTATCGTAAAGTTAATTCTTACGGTGTCTTTGGCGCTGGGACTTCCAACTTTCGTAAAAAGGAGATTTGAAATAGATGAGCCTTCACCATTTAAAACATACGAACCGGAGGGGTCTGTTACCAGCAGGTTGTTATTCGAAAGAGAGTACGTATAATTTTGGCCTTCTATTATGAGAGTTAGGGTAGCAGAGGAACTGCCAAAGTCTGTCGGTTGGGTTACTTGTGATGCCCGTTCTACATCATAAATAAAACGTGAATATACATACCTTCCGTCATCAGCCACGTTTGAAGTATTCTTTGAACCCAATTGATTATCTATGATTGCCATGAATATTTCTGTAAAAACAAGTACCAAAACTGCAAGAAGACCCATGTAGATGAGCAGCTCGACGAGAGTAAAGCCGGCTTTTGCGGTAGCGTTTCTAGGGTTAAACAAGTCCTGTATTTTTAATAATTGTTTCATTATGGTGAATAATTGATGTTTGCATCAAGAATTGTTGGGGTTACATTGAAGTCAGTGGTTGAAAGGAATGCCTTATATCTCACGCATTGGGCAGGATTTTGAAATCCGGAAACACCGGTAAGCGGTATCGGTCCGCCTGTTGAGGGGAAAAAGGTATTTTCTGTTCCATCCGGCCCGACATATACGTATGCCGCGTTTGCACAAGATCCATTTACGGGCATTGTCGCGGCGACCTTGAATTGAAGGGTACTATTCGCAGGAACGGTGGTATTGGTACTGAGCCTGTTAAGTACTGCGGCAATACCTAAATCTTGCGGGGATGATTCGTAGGTACCGGTATCAAGATATGTGCCATCGGGGCCTCCCTGTATAATTTTCAACTCATTTATTCCGGTGTTTGAAACAAGATAGGCAAATTTGTCATTGTCCGCTTCCGTTACGGATGCCAAGTCGGAAAACCCTTGATTAAAGTCGAGGCTGCCGCAATAGGTAGGTGATGACTCGTTGCTTATATTTACGACTTGGTATTCTGTAGCGTTATTGCTATTGTTGATTCCGTCCTTTCCAACAACTATGGCGCGGGAGCCGTTGAATACGGTAAGCGAACGCCGGGGATACAGTTCTGCGTTTGCACCGCTCCCATAATAGTAACCGCTTGTGGCACCGCTTGACGGGGTGCCTGTTAGGAATTTTGGAGCCGACTTGTTGGAGGTATCAAGGATATAGAATTGCCAGCTGTCCGGAATACTGTCTCCATTTGCATCCACAGTTCCGTTGGAGGAGATATATGCTCTCGTTCCGTCGGGACTCGCAAAAACAGAATTTGCCGTCTCTTGAGTGCTTGCATTTGAATTGAAATCAAGAGAGCTTATTCTCTTCCATCCGGAATTTCCACTTGCGATTGTTCCGCAAGTACTATTGCTAACTGCCGGACTCGTGCTTCCATTAGGGATACTTGTGACATTTGCGATGTCAAATTCGGGGTCGGTACCTGCTCCAACGGCAGCATATACATAGGTGTTGGAACCGACTTTGACAGGATAAATATCATTGTCCGCATAGATTTGAGTGTTTCCTCCATCCATACAAGCAGTCTGACCCGCAGACTCCGAACCCCAATTAGTGCCGGTGTTACCCGCTGTATATTTCCGGACCCTACTTGTTGAAGCATTACAATCCAATCCGTCAAGTTCAATTCTGCAGCCTACCATATCAAGTCCGTTATTTTGCGATTTGCTATCAATATTGCTGAGGTCGAAACTATAGAGAAACCCTCCGGAAACTACGTATCCCTTGTCGTCCAAAACTGCAATTGAAGCTGCCCCAGCCCCATAAGGTGCCTGGTCGCTTGTCGTAAGTGTCCCACCGCTGTAATGCACCTTTACCGAAGCCCAATCAAGAGAAAAATCACGGGAAGTATCGCTCGCGACATCGATAACCCGTACCCGAAAGTTTGAGTTCGAAAAATCCGTATCACTCCAGGCTCTTCCCCAATTGTCTGAGGCTGTTCCCAGGGTGTATGTTGCATTACTTGTTGTGAGATTGCTTGTCGTTTTGGTTGTAGTCCAGCTTGCCCCTCCGTCCCACGATAACTGTACGCAAATTTTGGGGGAGCCGGTAGTGCTATCTGCTTTGGCATCAATTCTTACCTCAATGCCGTCGATTGTAGCTCCTCCCGGGAGACTCATACCGTAGTTATAAAACTGGTGCTTATCTTTGTCCGCACCCGTGCAATTCGTTCCCGTTCCGTTACCGCTATTTGAATCGGTTGCATATGAATTATTAGACGAGTACGCTCTTGTAGCGTTCGTTTCATATCCGTTTCCATCCCCTCCGGAGTCTGCCGCATTTGAGGTCGGATTTAAAAATCCTGTATCAAGACCGGTTCCCGGTTGGTAGATTTTGGTATCAAAATACGTCCAATACTTGTAGATTTTATTTACATAATCTTGGTACTCACCGTTATTTGTACTATCGTTACTTGAGTCATTGTCATCAACAAGAATTGCTATGACCTCGTGATCCGATTTTGTCGTTGCGAGAAGAGCATAAAGTTTTCCGCTCCCCGATTTATAATATTTCACAGCATTCGTGATAAAACTGTTGTCAAGACCGGGAGTTGAAGGGACGAGGGATACATTGCTGTATTTCGCAGGGTCGAGAGTAAATATTCCCCTTTGGGTAGGAGCAGGCGGGTCGGTGTCGGCAGTCACCTTTATGTGTGCAAGTTTAACTGAATTCGAGGCGGTGGGCGATGTTGCAACGAAAACATCATTAGGAATTGTGATACTCATGGCACTCGCCGTCGCAGATACCGCAACGGGGGGTCCATCAGGAAGAGTTATGGTGGCTGCGGAAAAGCTTGGAGAGCACCATTTTCCTTTTGTGTTGGGTGCAAGAGTTATCTCTCCTCCCAAGGTGTCGGCTACAGAAATGTCCGACAAAGTTCCGGAATTAAAATCCGCTACGCTTGTTTGTGTCTTTACCGTGTTTTGTAAGTAGCGGGTGACATAAATTGTTGAATCTACAGAAGAAGCATATGGTTGTCCCCAGGTAACTTGTATATATACTTTTTTCGTCGAGGGATCGAAAGTTCCGCCGTTTTCAACAACCACGCCGTTTGCATCACGGTATACATCACTTACCGTAATGGTGCGCGTCAAGCCGTTGACAGTTTCACTTCCGGAGGCAAACGCCCAGTTATTGCCCGTAATAAGTGGGTGGTAGGTACCGTTTACCGAAAAAAGAGACCATCCTTGGCCCCTCACATTTCTTACCACCTCTTCGGCCTCCTTCATAAGCGCTACCGCCTGCACACGTTGTCCTTGCTGCGCTTTCCCTTGTTTTGAAGAAAATAGACCGGTAAGAAGAGCGGGGAGCATAATAGCCGTGATTGCTATTGCCAAAAGCATCTCGACGAGCAGCTGTCCTTTTTGATTAGTCAACTTGAGTAATAGTCCCATATTTATTGAAATGAATTGTTTTTGTCTTATTTGACGAAGTGTTGGTTAAGGTGATTGTGTTTTGGTTGGATTGGAAATCAACGATTTCGCCGCTCTCGGATGCAAAAAGAACAGTGGTATTTGGAAAAGTTGTGCTGAGGGTATATCCGTTTTCAACCGGTACTGAAAAATTGGTTGTGTCTGCCGGATTATAATTGGTTCCATGGAACATCACATATTGGGTGGAGAGAATTTTTATTCCGTAGTTATCGGGAGTCCCCCGGCCCTCGGTATCTCCCACCATAGCTTTGATTTGCTGGTTTTTTAAATCGGAGGTAATAACGGAAGTGGTTGTTGCGTTTGTAGAGATAATTCTTACGTTAAAAATACTTATAAAGGCGATTGAGAACAGTAGTCCCAAAATACCAACAACCAAAAGCAGTTCGACAAGCGTTAGTCCTACCTGATAATGTAATGCGGTGTGTTTCATTAGTGTCCACCAACTTGTCCGATAAGCCCGTAAATTGGGGCAATAATTGCAAGCATCATTCCTCCCACCAGAACACCGACAAAAATAAGCATAAGCGGCTCCAGAAGGGTCGTTAGGGTTTTAAGAGTTTTATCTACTTGATAATCAAGGTATTCGGAAACGTCTTGCATTGACTTATCAAGAGAACCGCTTTTCTCACCGGCCTCGGTTATCTTTATCATTATGTTTGGAAAAATATTCTTCGCAAATTTAAGCCCGTCCGATAATTCGCTTCCGCCAAGAACCACTTCTTTGCAGTGAGCAATCGCTTCGGAAACTTCCCGTTTTACTACTACCTCTTGAGCCAGTTCAAGGGCAGCCGCAATTGGGATTCCTGCATTGAGTAAAAGGAACAAGCTTCTTGAGAAGCGGGTAAGATCGATTTGTTTGGCAAGCGTTGAGACGAGCGGAAGCATGAAGAGAAGGTGAAGAAAAGCACGCTTCTTTTCTCTGTAAAGAAAAAATACACCGGCAATAAGCAGGGCGATACCAATGACAACAAAAATTGTATATTTGGTCAAAATCTGTGACATTCCGATAAGAATTTGGGTTGGAAGAGGAAGCGCTACATTAAGGCGCAAGAAAACTCCTGAAATTTTAGGAACGACTACT
>JAYRRJ010000034.1:0-4177 GCA_041910135.1 Candidatus Levyibacteriota bacterium | reverse complement strand
TGTAGTCATCAAGAAGTTCGGCAGTAAAAAAATGATTTTTCCTTTTTGCTATTCTTTTTTTGTGAATTTCATCAGGTGCCGTAACTAAAATGAGTTTTATCTTTCCCGTAAACGAATTTTTGACGAGATTTCTTGACGCATTGTCGGGAAGTGAATCGGCAACAGCAATACTCTCATGATGTTTTTGAAGACTTTTGATGTGAGTTATTATTCTTTCAAGTTTTAACAATCTATCTTCAACAGTAAAACATTTATTTAACAATTTTTCTCTATCTTCCTCTGTCAGAAAATCATCGGCATCAATATAGGGAAATTTCTTAATTGAAGAAAGCTTCTTGGCACAGTAATCTTTTCCAATGCCCGGGTATCCGAAAAACCAATATATCATTTTGAAACAAATTCTTTCAAAGGGCAATCTGTGTGTTTGCAGCTTGCTTTGCAATAAACCCGTCCGTAGTAAATCAAACCAAGACCGAATTCCCGCCAATCCTTTTGAGGCAGTACTTCCATTAAATCTTTCTCTATTTTTACCGGATCCTTTTGGCTGCTCAGACCGAACAGATTTGCCAGCCGCTTTACATGAGTATCGACGACTACTCCTTCACTTTTCCCAAATGCCTCTTGCAATATGACATTTGCTGTCTTTCTGCCAATAAATGGCAATGCTATCAACTCATCCATAGTTTGCGGCATATTGCCGCCATATTTTTCGGATACAATACGTGCCGCTTCCAATATTGCTTTCGCCTTCCCTTTGTGGAAATTTATACTTTTAATGTCATTATTAAACTCATCAAATGTTGCATTTTTATAATAATCCAAATCCCTGTATTTTTTGAATAGCGTTTCAGTGACTTTATTAACCCCCACATCCGTTTGCTGTGCGGATAGTGCAACTGCGACATATAGCTCCCAAGGGTTTGAGTGGTTAAGGGGAGTTTTGGGATTTGGGAATAACTCTTTCAGTTTTGCCGCTATTTGCTCTGCTCTCTTTTTGTTTTCCATATTATTTATCAATTATTGCAGAAAGTGTTTTAGCCAACTTATCCGAATCATGTCTTAAAAACATTCCATCCCTCAGAAAGTCCCCGGTCACTACTTTCGGACTTTCTTTCATGTTGTTCTCTACAAACTCTACTCTTTCCTCTTCGTACCTTTTAACAATTTCACCCGTCGGCCTTTCAACATTCACCGTAATTATATCGATTCTATCCTTTCCCAGATATTCCTCCATTTTCTCGACAAAATCCCGTGCCTTAAAATCATTTGTTTCTCCGAATTTAGTCATGATGTTAACGTTGTAAATTAGTTTTGCATGAGACTCTTTTATCGCTTCCGAGATTCCTTTGACTATTAAATTTGGTAGGATTGATGTATATACGTCTCCGGGGCCCAGAACAATAACATCGGCCTCCATAATTGCCTTTATTGCATCCGGATTGGCATTGACTTCGGGTTTTAGAAAAATATTTTTGATTTTTAACGTCCCGTCGTGTTTTGGAATATCAATATTTGTTTCCCCTTCTATCTTGGTTCCGTCGGTTAGCATTGCGCAAAGACGGGTTGGAGTAAGTGTTACCGGAATCACTTCCCCGTTAATATTCAGGACGTCACCAGCTTCTTTTACCGCACTTGCAAAATCCCCCGTAATTTTTTCAAGGGCAGTCAGAAGTAGATTTCCCATGCTGTGCCCTTTAAGAGATGATTCTTCGCCAAACCTGTAGTTAAACAATTCCGAAAGCACTTTTTTATTGGAGTCGGAGAGAGCAATAAGAGCACGCCGTATATCTCCTGCAGGGAGCGTCCCGAATTCCTCGCGCAAAACGCCTGTTGAGCCGCCATCATCGGCCATACTAACAATTGCTGAAAGACTATAGGGATATTCTTTAAGACCTGAAAGGACAGTAAATCCGCCCGTTCCGCCGCCTATGAAAACTACTTTTTTTCCCATGAGTAGAAGAATTGTACTCCAAGAGCATAACAATTTCTAGCATAATTTTTGAACAAAAATTATGCACAGCTTGTACCTATACTCCTTCAGAAAAATAATTAAACTCTAGCTAAGAAGCTTTATATATCCGCCTTTATACTTTGGATGTTCCTTTTTATATTCGTCTCCGTGTCCGATATCCTCAACTATGGGGACACTTTTGCAACAGAGTCCGTTTTTTTGACAATCTTCAGGGGTCCACACATTGTATTGGATATCGCAAAGATTAACAAATTTTTTTACATTCATCGCACGTGCCGAAACCCCCTTATTCGCAGCAACGCAGCCAACACCAACTATCTTTCCACCTGCTTTTTTTACAGTCTCTATTGTTGCTTTAATTGAAAACATCTGATTTATCATGTCCTCCACAATCAATACTTTTTTCCCTTTTACGGCTTCAATAAATCCTTGTCTTTCAAAAGCAAAAGCTTTTTTTTCTGAACTTTTTACTTTATCCGCCCATACACCTTTGACGTCTTTCTTCGTAAGTCTTGACAAGTGATATGCTCCCCAGTGAGAAAATGGAATGGCACCTACCGCAGGGGATACGACTGTCTCTACTCCCGTATTCTGAAACTCGGAAACGATTGTCTTTATCATTTTGCTAACCAAGTTTACATGAGGAAGAAGAGGATCAATATTGCAATATCCGGCCAGATGTTTGCCGCTAACCCCGACAAAATGCCCTTCATATATACACCCAACTTTTTCTAATTCTTTTTTTGCATTCATGGTATTTCTACAAAAGTTTTTTTATTTCTTCCGAAAGTTTGAGCGCCTCACCTCTCGCTTTATCCGCAAAGTCTTCACCCTTCGATGCAAAGATAATACCACGAGAAGAGCTGATTATCATCCCCTGGTTTTTGCTATCTCGTCCATTTTTTACAGTCTTTTCCAAATCACCACCCTGTGCTCCGATTCCGGGAATAAGAATTGGAACATCACCGACTATCTTTCTAATACTTATGAATTCTTCAGGATATGTACCTCCTACAACAAAACCGATATTTCCATTACCGTTCCATTCTAAAATTGCTTTCTCTGCAACCATTTGATAAAGAGGCTTGCCATTAATTTCCAAGTCTTGAAATTCCCCCGCTCCCAGATTTGAAGTCTTACAAAGAATTATGAGCCCTTTCTCGGGTCTGTCTAAAAAAGACTGTAAAGCTTCTCTCCCTAAATACGGATGGAGAGTAATGGCATCCGCTTTCAAATAGTCAAATGCGAAGGTAACGTATCCTTCGTTGGTGCTTCCGATGTCTCCTCTTTTTGCATCCAAAATGATAGGAATGTCGGGAAAGTTCTGGGAAATATAATCACAAGTTTTTTTTAATTCTTCAATTCCTTCAGAACCTTTCGCCTCATAAAAGGCCGAGTTGGGTTTATATGCAAGAACTATGTCGTGTGTTGCATCGATAATGGCTCTATTAAACTCATAGAAATTGTTGTTAAGTATTTTGGGGAGTTTTTCAAAAACGGGGTCGAGTCCAACGCAGACGAATTTTTTCTCATTCCATTTCTTTTTTAACTTTTCAACAAACTTCATATCATACAAAAAAACTGCCGGGAGGCAGCTTTTCAATTTCAGCGCTTATTATTACTCATCTTTTCCGGATTCCTCTAAAAAGCCTTCTTCTTGCCGGTTCATTCTTTTGCATAGTATCCTCTTTTGGAGATGAATTCTGTTCCTCGCGTTTTGTTTCGTTTTTCGTCATATCCAAATCATCTTCAAACAATTCCTCATCTTCGCCGTTAAGAATATTCTCGACGTCTTCCATGTCAATGGTTTTGCCGACATATTCAAGTCCATAATCGGCTAAGTCCTTCAGGATTTGACGTCCCTTTTTCGTTGAAACCAACGCCCCTACCGCTCCTCCTATGAGAAGTCCGAGTAAAAATCCGTTTGGACCGTGTTTTTCTTGCATGAAGTCACTCCTTTTTCCTTTTCTTAAATAGAGACAATATCTTAACGACAGAACCGACTGTAGAAGCGTTACCAAACATCCCCGAGAACGAAGAAAGGGAATGATTAACCCCATCGGAGACATTTTCAACATCTTCCAATATGTTGTTTGTTCTCTTTAACGTCTCTCTCAAATCCTTTAATATATAGAACACCTGAATACCAAGCACGACAAAAAGAATAGTAAGAAGAACGATTACAAAAAGAAGAACGGCCTGGAC
>JAYRRJ010000033.1:0-3250 GCA_041910135.1 Candidatus Levyibacteriota bacterium | reverse complement strand
TTATCAAACGCCTCATGTGGCAAAGAGTAGTATCTGATCTGAAATACCTCGAGCCTTCTTACATTTGTATTCATTTTAAAAAGGTCACTGAGATAAATTCTTAGAAGATTTCCGGGAAGAGCCGACCCACCCATACCCGAAATGGTTATTGACGTGAATTCCCCATCTACGTGTATATCTTTTGCTGTTTCAAAACCTACTTTAAATTGCTCGGGACTATCAAGAAGCATTTGCCTGAGATTTGAAGGATCTTTCGGGTTGTCAATCATATTAGATACTATAATAAAAATGCGAAGCGTTAGTCAACTATTGAATATTATCAACTATTTCCCAAATTACGTCAGTCAAAGGCGGCTCTGCCATGACTCTGACTACGTGTCCCTCGCGCTCCTTTTCTCTTACATCAAATCCCGCCTCTTGCATAAGTATAAGCCGGGGAAGTTGATCCCAAGCTTTCGTCGTCGGGTTTACTACCAAAACCGCATTGATGCCTCCTGTTAAAAGATAAGGGGAGAATCTTCCTCCGGTCACGCGTACTCTATACGTCTGCTTTGTCAGATTTGCAAACACACTTGATTTCCATTCCCAGTCTTCCCTACCTCCAAAATCTACATCTATTACGGCTTTTGAAAGTGAGTCAACCCGAGCCTGATACGATATCGCTATGCCATTGAGAAATGTACCGTTTCCTCTACTTGCCGAAAACAGATGCCGGGCAACGGGGTCATATACTGCACTCAAAATCGGCTCATTATTTGAGACAAGGGCCACTTGAGTAAAAAAACCGGGCATTTTGTGCGCATAACTTTTTGTTCCGTCAATTGGGTCTATCACCCAGTACAGTCCGGCAACTTCCCCTCCCGTTTCTTCACCGACAATTGATGCTCCGGGAACCAAGCCACTCAATTTTGCCCTCGTTTCGTCTTCGATGATTCTATCAACATCGGTCACAACATCCCCTTCATCTCCCTTTTGCACCGCAACGACATCTTCCCACTTCGAAAGCGCATACATGCCTGCAGAAATTACGATTTCCTCGACTTTTTTTTGAATTTCTAACAGTTGTTGGGATTCCACAAATTAAAAAACATTCACTTGCACGGTGGCAAGAATATCTTCAAAGATTTTTGCTATAGCCTGCTCTAAAAGTTCTGCCTCCCGCATTATCTCACCCTTTGATTTTTCCGAAAGCTGACCTTTTACATTGGTGTAATACTTCATCTTGGGCTCAGTCCCCGAGGGGCGCGCATGTATTACGGTTCGCTCGTCATCCGTGAAGAAAAATGAAAGCATGTCGCCTTTATCCCACGGTCGTGTCTCCAAAAGTTCATTCGTCTGAGCGTCACGAAGTTCTCCGGTAGACCTATCAAGCACTTTTAAGACTTTCCTTCCGCCGATTTCATTGGGAAGATTTTCTCTCAATTTTTTCATTGCCAAATTCATCTGGTCAAATGCTCCAAAACCGGTTATCTCTTTATAGAAAAGACGCTCGGCATAGAATCCGAATTCGTTATAAATTTTTTCCAGAAGTTCCATGGGTGTTATCCCTTTTTCTTTGCAGTAGGCGGCCATTTCGGCAGCAACTACGGCAGGTGTTTCTGCACCTTTATCACGGTATGCGTCCCCAAACAAATATCCGACACTCTCCTCTGCTGCAAATATAAATGTTTTGTCTTGTGGTAAATGCTCAATTCGGTCTCCGATGAATTTGAACCCAACAAGAAGATCACCGATAACCTCCACGCCATAGCTCTCCGCTATATCTCTGAATAATTCCGTTGTGACGGAAGTTTTTACCATGACCGGATTTTTGGGAAGCGCATTTTTTTCTTTCAACGCTTCAAGGATGAAATACACCATGACAACCGCTCCCTGATTGCCATTAAGAGGAATCCAATCACCGCTTGTGTCAGGAACTGCCATGCCGAGCCTATCCGCATCAGGGTCACTTACAAGAACGATATTAGCATTCTCCTTTTTGGCAAGTTCTATTGCCCTGTCATATACAACCGGAAATTCGGGATTAGGGAATTGCCCTGTTACATTTGGGAAGTCACCATTCAACTCCATTTGTTCCTGAACCAGAACAATATCGTTGAAGCCTAATTCTTTTAAAACCGGCAGCACTGATTGAGAACCTACGCCGTGAAGAGGAGAAAAGACTATTTTTACGTCTCTTTTGCCATAAATCGATGCTTTTTTCGCACTCTCCGCAAATTTCTTACTTACTTCATCCGGAATATAATGTATCAAGCCTTGTGAAAGAGCTTCCTCAAAAGACATCTTTTTTATTTCGGTAACCGCATTGAATTCCTCTTCGATCTGCATTCCCACCTCAGGCAACACCTGCACCCCGTTCTCGTCATACACCTTGTACCCGTTAAATTTGGGAGGATTGTGGCTCGCTGTCAAAACAATTCCCCCTGCGCACTTCAGCTCCCTTACCGTAAACGAGAGTTGAGGTGTTGCTTTGTAGTAATTATAGATGTGGACGGGAATACCATTGGCCGCCAGGACTCTTGCCGTCTCCTTCATGAACGTTTCGGAGTTGTGCCGAGAATCATATGCAATAGCGATGCCTTTGTCTTTAAGTTCAGACTTGTGTTTTAAAATATACTGCGCGTACGCCTGGGATGCCCAGCGAATCATGTAATTATTCATGCGGTTGGTCCCGATATCCATGACTCCGCGTATCCCGCCTGTTCCGAATATCAGAACCCTGTAAAATGCATCCATCAAAAACTCCCAGTCCTCATTTTTTATTTTTTCAGAGACTTGAGGCACAAATTCTTCAAATTCCGCGTCTGTCAGCCATCTGGTAATTTCTTTATATGCCTTTTCGTTGAGTTTTTTTTCTTGGAGAGCGCTGTCGAGTTGAGTTTTTAATTCATCAGTCATGGGATTTACTGTATAGTAATCGTTTTTTAAAGTCTGGACATTTTCCTGACAACAACAATCATCATAGTTGAGAAAGGATTAGCGTGTCAAGATGTTTTGAAAGTCCCAAGGGAAGCTTTCCGCTTTTTAGTTTGATTTCAGTATCCTGAAGCTCTTTATAAAAGCAAAGAAGCGCATTTCTACTCCAAAAGCGGACTTGCTGTGAAAGTTTTTGCTTTTGCCATGGGGACATTTTGGAAAGCTCTTCACTCGTCCCGTTCCCGGACATAATAAGAAGCAACCGCAGTCTTTTCAGTAGAGAGTAGAACACTTGCTCTGCCGAAACGGTCTTTAGAAGCTCTTGATACATGAC
>JAYRRJ010000032.1:0-9242 GCA_041910135.1 Candidatus Levyibacteriota bacterium | reverse complement strand
TCCAAAGATGAGGGACATCGCGCGCTATGAGACATCGATGATGAAACACGATACCGTGTCTCGTTCTGAAGTTAGCAGATTCCACGATACGCTGGAGAAGATTTCAAAGCCTACCGTTGTTACGGCAACCAATGACCGTCAGAAATTCACGACAATTAAGGAAAAACTCGTTTCTCAACAGAAGAAAGGCGACAAATTGGCAGACAACGTCTTGTCCGCATCTAAAGTATCGGAGGAGATTAATGACAAGACGAAGGCTGTTGTGCCCGGCCAAAAGAGAGAAGGAGTAACAAGTATCAAAAACATAAAGCTCCCTCAGCAGAACCAGGTTCAGCAGGTGAGCATCGAAGAGTATGAGGATGTACGGAAAATGTGGGTCGAGAACTACCAGAATATGGAAACCCCGGTTGGTCCCAACGGAATACCTACCGACAAGCATGCGTTTATGCAGCAGGATATCGATAATATTACCGAGACAATTAATTTATTAAGTTCCGATAATCAGGAAAATGTTGATAAAGGTATGGATCGGGTTGCTAATATTTTGCCATTCCTTCTTCTTGGAGGGTTTTCAAAGGCAGAAGTTATTTCTTACCTTAAGGCAAAGCTCGAAGCGGCAAAGCAAGTTCTTACGGGGGTAGACGCAAAAAAAGAGGATGAGGACACCATGGTTGAGAGAGGCGAGGAAACAAAAGCCGGGCACGCGGAGATGGCAATGCATGAGGAGCTACCGGGAGAAGAAAAGTCAAAAGAGCTTGGGGAGATGCCACCGGGTAGCGAAAAACCGGAATTTACTCCTCTGGGTGAGGAAAGGGATAATAACCAGGAGGAAAATGGCGGAAATAGAGACGATGGAGGAATGCCTCCTCCCGGTTCCCCGATGGGGTAGATAAGCATTTTGGCTTTTAAAAGAAGCTATGTTATTGCTTGAAGCCGGAGGCGGAAATGCTTCATAATAAATAAAATATGTTTGGCAATTTATTTTCAACAAAAAAATACGGTGAGGAAGAAGAGCAGCAACAACAGGGTCAAAACAATGCTGACGGTAACGGACAGAACAGCGCAGGTCAGCCACAACAACAAGCCCCACAGGCGATTGTTGAAAGCCCTACCTCATCTCCCGGCATGGATCCGGTGAAAAGGCAAAATGTAGAAAGCCTTACTCATCTTGATGCACGTGCAAATCTTGTCTTACAGCAAGCTCAAAACGAAGCAAAACGGGCAAAACAAGCACAAATTGAACCCGATGTTGTGCTGTTAGGACTACTGTACGACAAAGAAGTCTATAAAACTCTTCAAGAGTTTTCCATAAATGTCGGAGATTTAGCGCGAGAACTTCAGCAGAAACAGACTCCCGGAACTTTTGAGGGAACCCCCATTTTGTCTCCAACCTCTCAGAAAATATTTGATGATGCGTTTACGACAGCAAAAAATAGGGGGTCGAGTTTTATAACGCCTGAAGACATATTGCTTTCTCTTTTCAATGCCGATTCCACCGCGCAATACCTTTCAGCAAAAGGTGTTCAAAAAGAAGGAGTGGAAAAAAATCTTTCAAAAAATCCTACAT
Source organism: Candidatus Levyibacteriota bacterium (assembly GCA_041910135.1). Taxonomy (GTDB): domain Bacteria; phylum Patescibacteriota; class Microgenomatia; order Levybacterales; family GWA1-39-11; genus JAUSNA01. The sequence goes on along the minus strand of JAYRRJ010000032.1, from coordinate 7,675 downwards.
TTCAGGCAGCAGGTAAAAAGTCGGTGCTTGAGCAATTCGGTATCGATTTGACGGAGGAGGCAAAGGCCGGAAAGCTTGACCCGGTAGTCGGACGCGATAAGGAAATAGAGCGTTTAACCCACATATTGCTTCGAAGAACGAAAAATAACCCGATTATTATTGGTGAGGCAGGAGTCGGAAAAACAGCCGTTATTGAAGGATTATCTCAAAATATTATTAAAGGCACCGTTCCAGACCAGCTCAAAAATAAAAAAATAATAGAGCTTGATTTGGCAGCTCTTATTGCCGGTGCTTCACACAGGGGAGAATTTGAAGAACGGCTCAAAAATGTCATTAAAGAAGTACAGATTTCCGATGGGAAAATTCTTCTTTTCATTGATGAAATACACACACTTATCGGTGCCGGTGAGCAAGGGGGAGGGGCGATGGATGCATCAAATATCATAAAACCCTACTTGGCACGGGGTCAGTTGCAGCTTATCGGTACAACAACCACAGCGGAGTTTCGAAAGTACTTTGAGAAAGACAAAGCGTTTCAAAGACGGTTTCAATCTGTGATAGTTGATGAACCGGATGAAGAGACCGCTATGAAAATGCTTGAGGTTTTGAAGGAAAAATATGAAAAATATCATTCGGTAGTCTTAACACCCGATGCGATAAAATTTTCAGTTACACTTTCTAAAAAATATGTTGGAGAAAGATATCTTCCCGACAAAGCAATAGACCTTCTTGATGAAGCAGCAGCAGAAGTAAAACTCAAGCATGCACAAGGACAGAGGCAGGATACTGAGGTAAAAAGAGCAGACATCGAAAAAGTGGTGTCCGACTGGACCGGCATTCCAATTACAAAACTTACCGAGGATGAAGGGAAAAAGCTTTTGCAGCTTGAAGACCTTATACACAAAAGACTTATTGACCAAGAAGAAGCGGTGGCGGTGGTTTCGGAGGCGGTACGGCGTGGACGCATTGGGCTTGCCGCTGCAAATCGGCCGATTGCATCATTTATTTTCTTAGGACCGACCGGGGTCGGAAAAACGGAATTGGCAAAAACTCTAGCCGAAATTCTATTTGGCCGCGATGATGCGATGGTGCGGCTTGACATGTCCGAATATATGGAAAAACATGAGGTCGCAAAGCTCATCGGTGCTCCTCCCGGGTACGTCGGGTATGAGGAGGGGGGCCAACTTACAGAGGCGGTGAGAGCAAAACCGTATTCAATTGTTCTTTTGGACGAGGTTGAAAAGGCTCATCCTGACGTTTTTAATATTCTGCTTCAGCTTTTGGAAGACGGAAGACTTACCGATAACAAAGGCAATACCATTTCGTTCAAAAATACCATTGTTGTTGCGACATCCAATATCGGAAGTACGACTATCCAAGAAGCATTAACAAATGCCAAGCAGGCAGGTGAGAAAAAAGCCGCACAAGACGCCAAGTCGGCAGCGCCTCAAGCGGCGGCAGTGCCTTCAACCGCATCAGCGTCAACTACAGTCACAGCCACTGCACAGGTTGCGCCACCTCCTACTACTACCGCTCCCTCCGGTGGAGTTGTGGGGTCGGGAGGGGCAGTTACGGTGGTGCCAAAAGTGCCTGGGCAAGACCCGCAAATGCAAAAAATGTTTGCAGACCTTTCCAAAAAATTGATGGAAGAGCTAACAAAATTCTTCCGCCCTGAGCTTGTGAACAGGTTTGACGGTGTAGTAATATTTAAACCTTTGAGAAAACAGGACATGAAGCAAATTGCAGGCATAAATATTGGCAAAACCGCAAAGCTTCTCAAAGACCAAGGTTTTGTTCTTGAAGTTTCAGATAAAGCACTTGAGAAATTGGGGGATGAGGGATTTGATCCGGTTTATGGAGCAAGGCCTCTGCGGCGTCTTATCCAAAATGCTATAGAAAATCCGATAAGTATCCAAATCATCGGCCAAAAATTTGTTGCGGGCGACACGATAAAAGTTGATTATGATGAGGCAAAGTCCGAATACACATTCGTAAAATTGGTGACCCAACAACCCGGGACAACCCCTGTCGCCGGTCAGGTCCCACCTCCATCGGGAACACCTCCTGCTCCGGGTACAACAGTGGATGGTCAGCAGGTTGTGCAACCGGGCAACGGTATCGCACAGCAACCTGCTCAGCCGACAGGGATGATTGCCGACCCATACACTCCTGTCCAAAATCCTCTGACCCCTCCGCCCTTCAATCCGTTTACTGCGGATAGCGGCACTACTGTTCCGGCTGCTACTACTGCTGCTTCACAACCAACAGTTGGAACCGATGGAACACAAATGCAGCCGGATTCCATTCAAACACAATAGGTAGCGCCTTATGGACAACAATCAACCAGTAACAGTTACACAACAGCCAGCTCCTCCGGTGGAGCCAACGCAAGTTCCGATTGTGCCTCCGGAAAAAAAATCAAACAAAAAACTGCTTATGCTCCTTGGGATAGTTTTAGCTCTTATTCTTCTCTTTGCTGTGCTATATCTTGCGATGGGCAAGAAAATGACTTCTGTTGTTCCTTCCCCAACGCCTGTTCCTACAACCGCTCAACAACCGACTCTTGCCGTGAGTCCGACTTCCGCAAACCCCATAATTGAACTGACTCTTGTAAAAGGAAAAACTGTTGCTATTCCCAATTCCGATATCACGATTGTATATAAAGGGCAGTCTGCCGCCAATCCCAAATGCGTCGACTGCTCAACGACAACAGACGTTGTTCTGACAAAACTCAAAGATGAGCAGAAACTCAGTTATGTTTGCGGCGGAATTGCAGGAACATGCACAGAAAAACTCTCAGGATTTGGATACGAAGTCTCTTTGGGAAAAATTACCGAAGAGTCGGCAACAGTTAAAGTTCAAAAACAATGAATGAAATTTACAAGGAGAGAATTGCGCCCCTTATCCTCACTGTTAGGTCAAGCATAGAAAGACATAAAATTTCTTATGCATTGGCATTAGTTTCCTTAATTGGTATTCTTTTTGCGGTAGTTGTTCTTGCTTCTTCAAAAAAAACACTCAGTCTTACAAGTATTGATTTGACCGCCTATTCAAACGTGACCCGGGAAGAGGGAAGAACGGTTTTTTCGATAAATTCGAAGAAAGATTACCTATACAAATCTCCTTCAAAAAAAGGACTTGCTGCCGCCCGCGAATTTTTACAAATAAATCCGTCCCTATCGCAAGGAACACTCTTCCCGAAAGATTTCGAGAAAAACACTGTTGTCACCCGTCAGGTATTGGATAAAAATGACACATATCTTAAGAGAAACAATATTGCACTTTCAAATGAGCACTATTTTTTCAACCAGACAATAAATGACATTCCGGTATATGGTGCAATTGTGACGGTGCATGTTAAAAACGAAAACGAAATATACACAACAAGTGGAAATATCTCGACGAACTCAACTCAAACAACACAGAAAATAATCGACGATAAAGCCAAAGAGATTGCACTTTCCGAAGCAAAAAAGGAAGTCGCCGGCGGACAACTTACGGTTAAAACAACTAAAAAATATTATCTCAACGAAAGAGTGATGGGGTTATCAAATGATTCGGTCAATCACTTGGCACTGGAAGTAGAAGTTGAATCTTTAGGCAAGCCCGTCGTTTTTCGGACCCGCTACTTCATTGATTTAGAAAATGGACGAGTTATTTACTCAGAATCCCAAACAAGAGACGCTTTGGACCGCAATGTTTATAACTGCCAGGGAGGAGCTTGCCCATTGCAGCGTCAAGAAGGGGCATCTCCGGTTTCCGATACTGACGTAAACAATGTATATGGCTACTTTGGAACTGTTTATGATTATTTTTTTAATAGTTATAGCCGCAACAGCTATGATAATGCCGGAGCATCCTACAATGGATATGTTCACGCTTCAAACGGAATGGCCATGCATGGAGTACCGGTCCAATGTCCAAACGCGTTTTGGAATGGATACGAGATGGTGTTTTGCTCCGGTCTCGTGCTTTTGGATGTGACCGGACATGAATTGACGCACGCATTAACCGGAGAGACGGCGGGGCTTCAATATGTGCAGGAGTCAGGAGCCCTTAATGAGGCTGTTTCAGATATTTTCGGAAGCGCGATGGATAATAATTGGGACATCGGTGAAGGGTTGCCTTCCAGCCTTGGTCTTCCTGTTCCTCTTCGTTCTATGAGCAATCCGCCAAGCCGGAATAACCCGGACAAGCTTTCATCACCACTGTTTTACTGTGGTGCAGCCGACAGCGCACACGATTACGGAGGAGTACATAAAAACAGCGGCGTAATCAACAAAACATTTTATCTGATGACAGACGGAGGTACTTTTAACGGTTGTACCATGAATGGGATAGGCAGAGCAAAAAGTCACCCCATCGTGTATCAAGCGCTCACAAAATATCTTACTCAAACTTCAAATTTTAAAGATGTATATACGACTTTTATGCAAGCATGCTCCGATTTATATGGATCGACTTCTTCCGAATGCGACAATGTGAACCGTGCTATGCAGGCTACAGAACTTGACCAGCAACCGCAGGGATTACCGCAAAGCCCGGTCTGTTCCGGTGGGTCGCTTCAACCGGCCACATGTTCGGCAGCCGGAAGTCCACCGCCCAATCCCACCTCAAGCGTAAGCCCAACTCAAAACCCCTCTCAATCACCAACCCCGGCGCCAACAGGTGGTGGAAGTAGCGGATTATGGAAACTGATGGCTATGGGTGTATGCGAGGGAGCAACTCCAGAAATAAAATATGACTATGAAATTCCATCTGGTGAAAAAGGAGTGATAGAAACGTATGATACGCCAGACGGACACGCATCGCCAGGAGGATTGGTAGATATGAGCAGTTGGGTTACTGGCCCTCCTTACCTTATCAATAAAGGAACCTATACTGCGAAAGGGAAAACTCCCCCAAGTAGCAGTACACCACTGAAAAATAATTTTGAATATACGGCAGAGCTTCACAACGGGTCAAGCGGTCTTACCGCCCCCAGTATGATATTGACTTTTAAGATAAAAACTCCTGATTGTTCAAAGCTGCCTTCTCCTACAAGCGCCCCAAGTCCGGCACCAACCTCCGGTGGTGGGGGATATCAACAGCATGGAACACCTACGCCAACACCCGACCAATACTTCACCTGCAAGCCCGACCCAAGCTGTACAAAGAGCGGAAAGAATATACAACTTTGTCCTCTGTTATGTACGCCGCAATAAAATAAAACTGGCAATTACGGCTTTTAATTGCTAAAATATGTATTCAAACTGCTAAATCTCTTTTCAATATTGTTTGCGGAACTTTTCTTCGAAAAATTCCTGAAATTAGGTAGAGAGATTTCGCTCCGCTCCATGCGGTCGCTAAGCTAAAATACGGAATATGAATTCTGATTATTATAAGGTGCTAGGGGTCACAAAAACCGCAACAGCGGATGAATTAAAACGCGCATATAGAAAGCTCGCCGTACAATATCATCCCGACAAAAATAAATCCAAAGAGGCAGAGGAAAAATTCAAAGAAATAAACCAGGCATATGAGGTTCTTGGTAATCCTCAAAAGCGTCAACAATATGACCAGTTCGGTGCCGCTGCTTTTGAAAATGGAGGGCGCGGAGGAGCGGGTGGACCGTTTGGTGGATTTGGTGGCCAACAGGGTCCGTTCAGCTATACGTATACGACCAATGGGGCTGAGGGTTTTGATTTTGGAGGGTTTTCTGACCCCTTTGATATTTTTGAGCAATTTTTTGGCGGGGGAGGCACTCCTTTTGGAAGACGTAAACCTTCGTATTCTTTGAGAATTGATTTTATGGAAGCGGTCAAAGGAACTACAAAAACCGTTTCATTGGACGGGAAGAAAAAAGATATTAAAGTTCCGGCAGGTGTAAATGAAGGGTCCAGAATTCAATTCAATGATTTTGACATCATAATAACCGTTTCGCCGAGCTCAAAATTCAGGCGGGAAGGTTATGATATTGTCACCGAAATGAAAATTCCCATGGCAGAAGCGGCGCTTGGTGGCATTGAGGAAGTTGATACAATTGAGGGGAAGGTAAAGCTGAGAATACCGCAAGGGACCCAACCTGGCACTCTTATTCGCATTAAGGGAAAGGGAGTAAAGCATGTAAATAGCACTTCTCATGGCGACCACTATGTAAGAGTGCAAATCGAGGTCCCGGAAAAACTCTCCTCACGACAAAAAGAACTCTTGGAAGAATTTGTGGATGAGTCAAAAAAGCGCCGATGGTTTTAGTTGGCGTAATTGACTTTTGTTCGGAATTACTTTTTAATTAATTTGCGTCTTTTTTTATGAGTTCAACTCCCAATAATTCCTCGTTCGGTATGCATCTTATGATAGATGGGTATAATTGTGCAAAGCAGCCTCTTGAAGATGCTAATCTCCTCTATAAAATGCTCGATACCCTTCCAACAACTATTGGTATGACAAAAATGACCAAGCCATATTTAGTGTTCACTGAGGGTAACAACGCAAAAGACCCCGGAGGGTGGAGCGGGTTTGTTCTTATTCAAGAGTCACACGTGAGCATACATACCTTCGTTAAACGCAAATTCTTTACCTTCGATTTATATTCTTGTAAAGAGTTTGACGCCAATATCGCGATAGACTATCTCAAGAAAATGTTCAAAACCGATGAAATGGATATATCAATTGAAGAGCGCGGAAAAAAATATCCGTCTGAAAACCTCGAAGATTAGTGGATGAGCCAAATTCCGGCAAACATAAGAGACATAAAAATAATTTTTTTTGTTAGCCCCCCCTTAGAAATATCCTCATGGAAAATTTTGGGAGCAACAATTGTTAAAACAAATCCATACAGAATTCCGTAGAAAACTTGAGTTCCACCCAGAACACTGACCAATGCAACAGGCCCAAGTGCAATTGCAAGGAATGTTATAACTTTAGAAATGATAAATATAAACTCATTCAAAAACATGATGCCAAGAACTTTTGTGCCTACGGTTTTTGTTGTTTTTAAGAATGCCTTTCTTACTGTTGGAAAAATTAACCAAAGGATGAGTCCGCCCAGTGCAATTCCCCAACTCTCATAGCTAAATATTTTTGTGAAGGAATCTGCCGTAATTGCAAACTTCAAAATGATATTTGCAAGTGCAAAGAAAACATCCGAAATAAGAACCAGATAAAAAGCCGAGTCAAATTTAAACTTCCTTTTTTCTTTATTAATTGAGAGAGCAAGCACAGACAGAAGTACCATTAAAAACCCCATAAATTGACTGCCATTAATCCGTTCCGATAAGAAAATAAATGATAGTGCGAAGGTAATAAGCGGTATCAGTTGAAATAAACCGATGACATAACTTGTCTGGCTTTTTGAGAGTGCGTTGAAATAGAGGGCATACCCAAAAAGAGTCAAAACTCCGGTTGATATGACGAGTACAGCATCAAATAGAGGAAGAAAGGGGAAGCCGACAGCTATCCAAAAAAGCGTTCCGACAACAAGCCCTACGATAGAGCCATAAATAGGCATCCCACGGTAGTCTTTTACTTTGTGCTCAACTACATATTTGTCTACAAAATTTACGACCGTATAAACGGCAGGTGCAAGAAGTGCTAAATAAAGCCAATTATTCATTAATTGCTATAGTGTATTTCTTAAGATATTTTACCGGATTCCATTGTTTCTTTGCATATTTTAATCCCGGTATTCCCAAAT
>JAYRRJ010000031.1:0-1885 GCA_041910135.1 Candidatus Levyibacteriota bacterium | reverse complement strand
AGGGGTTACACCATCGGGTTGGTATATAGTACCCGTTAACAGGATTTTCTGCCCGTTCTGCCTCCAGCCAGGGCTTGTATCTATGGGGCTGATAATTTTGGGGATACCATAATATGTAAACTCCCCATTTTCAAATGAACCACCCACGGGGTTTGACGGATTGCTTTTCGGGTTAGTTTTTTTTACTTGTCCTGTACAACTTAGGAAAACTGAAGTAAGTAAAAAGGCAAATACAAAACCGGTGACTATTCTCATTTCAAAAGATTTAGAGCAAATTTCATTGCACTTAGCCTCATTTGCAAGAATAATGTTGTAAAACGAGTTAATTTTACTTCAAAACGATGGAGTTTTTGTAAACTGCATTAAAAGACGCTGCATATTTACGGCTTAATCGTACAATTGTGTTGTCGGTAAGAGTCAGGTCGTAGTCTCCATTTAAACGGGATTGGCAAGAAACAACATGGTGTATGTTAATAATATACGATTTGTGAATTCGGATAAACTGCCTGCCGTCTAATTGAGATTCTAAAGATTTTAATGTTTGAGTATGTAGGTATTTTTTTACTGGGTGATGAATAGTTATATACGGAGTATTAGCAGAAAACAGCAACACTTCATTGATATGAATTACAGTTTTTTTGTTGTTGGTATCTGCCACAACAAGTTTTGTAAGAAAACTTTCCACAATTTTTTGTTCCTTCTCAGTTTGAGCAGATAACTTTTGCCTTTGTAGCCTGTGTGTATAAATATTGATTACGAGCAATTCAAAACTATAAATTAGAATTGTCTTTATTAAATGTTCTGTTATTTCAAAATTGAAAGTTTGTTCATAAGCAAAAGTGTGGGAGTAAAAAGCTCCGGATAATATCCAAACAAGTGCAGGATATGCAAACAGGTGAATACAAATTATTAACCAGGTAAGAAGCAGGCTGAGCAAAAATATCTTCGATTTTTGCAGGAGAAAATATTGAATATTAAGCAATGGGAAAAACAATAGCCAGAAGGAGCTAAAAAGCAAAGATTCTGATATATAAAAGGATGTATTATGAGAATGTGAAAATAAATAATCAATTCCCACTGTTACAAAACCAAGTGTCACTAAACAAATAAGTAACGCAATATTCCTTTTGTGTCTGTATTCAATGATAGTGTAAAAGGTCTGCATAATTATAATGCTTGAGTTTGATGAGTGTGTTCATTAGGGTTGCACATAACGAAGAAGTGACTTGCGAAGTTCGAAAAAATCCGAGCGAAGCGAGGAAATTTTTTTCGAATTACCGCAAGTCACATGTTGTGCGATGGTACCGACCGAAGGGATGGTATCCATCGTATAACATGTGACGTAGTCACTTCTTCGTTGTGCAAGATGCCGACCGAAGGGAGGTATCTTGCACAATCGGGTCACGCAGGGGAATTTCACCCCTACGTTCCCACGGAACCGTACGTGAAAGTCTCCCTTCATACTGCTCTTCATGTTCTTACATTCACTGACCAAAGATAGTCATGGTTGTACCAATCTCCAATGCGCAAAAAGTTGTGGATTAATTTTGTATTGCCGCCGCAGCCATCGCAACGATGCATACTTGTATAATCCCTTCTCCCATTTGACCCATTTCAACAAGCGGTGATTTAATTGATTCCACACTTCGCGCATTCCACCTTCCCAAAATTTGTGAAAGTATTGTATGATTCCTTCAATGATCGGATTTAATTCTCGTGCTAGTTCCTCAATCGGCTTGCGCTTCTTATGAATTTCCATCTCACTGAACTTTCTGCGTATGGCTTTCTTTGAACTTATGCTCACAAATGTACCAGGCATCAATATATTCCGCCCGTTTATCTCTCGCATCACAGGTCTGATACTGAATCCAAGAAAATTGTATTT
>JAYRRJ010000030.1:0-1782 GCA_041910135.1 Candidatus Levyibacteriota bacterium | reverse complement strand
CGCCTCAATCCTGACGTAAAGATTGGTTACTATTATGGTGAAGAAAAAGATGACCCATCTGAAGTTGATGTACTTTTTACGACGTACGCATCTCTTATGTTAGGCATTGCACGGGGAGATATACGCCCGGAGGATTTTACACATGTTGTATATGATGAGGTACACCACCTCAATTCCCCACAAAAGAAAAAAGCAGTCGGTCACTTCCCCAACGCCATTCAAGTGGGATTTTCAGCTACTGTTAGCCATGGAAGGAATAAGCACGTAAGAAACGTACTGCCCCACGAATACCATTCTTCAAGTATTAGAGAAAGCGTTGAGAAAAATCGTCTTTGCTCGTTCTCCGTAGGCCTCGTATACACGGATACGAGTCTTGATGAGGTGGGCGTTATCGGGTTTGGAGATGGAAAACAATACAACCAACGTCAGCTTGAGAAAGCAGTCAATTTAGCACGGCGCACAAAGGCTGCGGTTGATCTCTATAAAAATGCCTTTGATGGAGAAGAAATTATCGTTAACTGCGTTGGCATTGATCATGCAAGAGATGTTGCACAACAGTTCTCTGAGGCCGGAATCAGTGCAGCTGCTGTTTGGGGCAGCCAAAACAAGAAGGAGAGAAAAGACATTTTCGAAAGAAGGGCGAGGGGCGAAATAAAAGTCCTTGTGAATGCTAAGCTCCTTCGCGAAGGATTCGATGAGCCATATACAACTGCTGTCTTTAACCTAGCACCTACTCTATCCCCTGTTATTGCCGAGCAAAGAGGACGTTGTCTCACTATTAACCCTAATAACCCCGATAAGTTCGCTTTCGTAATCGACTTTATAGATAAAGTCACCAATATTGCTAATCGTCCGATTTCCTTTGCGCAAATAGCGGAGGCCGCCATTATCATAAATAATGCGGCAGAATCCAAAGAACATCAAAAAAAGAATGAGAAAAAATTCGAGTATGTTTCACTTCCCACTGAATTTAAGCTTCTCACAAAACCGGAAGAGGTCATGTGGGCGGTAAACAGTCACTATGAAATAGTCGAGTCATTTATCCCGTCACCTCACAAAACGCTTATCAGGACTGCAGCCGAAACAGGGCTCTCGGTCCCACTCCTTGAACACATCGCAGCAAAGGCGAAAGACATCTTCGGAAAGAAGAAATATCAAGACGATGTGTTACTGGCAGTAAGTCCCCACGGCAATAATGAGGCCCCACTTTATCCGCTTCGATACATTTGGTCTATGCTGAATGAAGTGTTGGCTGTAAATGGCTATGCCTACACTGGGGATGATAATGACCCCTATGTCACACGCCCCGACAATCCGAACCAACCTAAAACTTCCTTCATGACAAGAATAGCTCAAATGTCGAAAAAAGCAGATATGACTACTCTTGTTGAATACCAAAAAAGACTTTTGAAAGAACTGAACTCGAATCCCGGACTGTATTTCGACAAATAATTATTATTCTCGTCTTCTCACGTGAAGATCGTATGCTTCCTCTACTGAAAGGACTGTAGGGATAGAACCTCCTATGAATTCTTCAATTTTTTTTCTTAGTTCAGGATTTACCTCAGAAACATCTCCATTCTCGAGAGCATAAAGTAGCGTAGGTGGTATCCCAAGTTGGGTTGCTGCTTGTGGAATACCAAGGTGCCATTGACGTCTCTTTGATCGAAGAGTCTCAGATATGCCCCTCAACTCTTGAATTGATGCCTGATGTTCAATCTGACCACGATAGGTAGAGTTCAGATATGATGAAATTTCTTCATTTAGCTGGGCAGACGGTTT
>JAYRRJ010000029.1:0-2176 GCA_041910135.1 Candidatus Levyibacteriota bacterium | reverse complement strand
TCATCAACAAGAAAGTGGTCAATGAGAATAATAGGACCATCGGTAAGCTAAAAGACTTTTTGTTTCTGGCAGAAGAATCCCCAAAAATTACGAAGCTATTCGTTAGAAAAAGTAAATGGCGAAGTTATTCGATACCAATTCAAGACTTAAAAACAGTCAATGGACGCATCGTCGTTTCCAAAGATTTTACGGAGAAAGAGGTATCCGATAAAGAATTTTCCTTGGCCCACAATTTGCTCAACCGACAAATAATTGACGTCAAAGGGGGAAAAGTCGTTCGGGTTAATGATATCGCGATACAAGACAAGGAGGATAAGCAAGAGTACTATATTGCCGGCGTTGATGTTGGTTTTCGCGCGATACTCCGTTGGTTCAAATTGGAGAAAGCGTTTACGCCTATATATAAGGCGCTGAATTTGTATTCTCACCCGCACTTTTTATCATGGGGAGATATAGAGCCATTGGAGTTGGCAAATGGCACCGTACAGCTTAAGAAGGATATCGGAGAATTGGAGAGAATGAGACCGGAGGATTTGGCAGACTATTTGGAGAAGACGAATATCAGAAATGTGAACAAAGTCATTACCGGACTTGGCGATGAATATGCGGCAGACGTTATCGAAGACTTGAATATCAACTATCAGACTGCGCTTTTCAAAAGATTTGCCCCCGAGAAAGCAACCAAAATCATAGACCTTCTGGAACCGGATGAGGCTGTTGATATTCTTCTGACGTTGCCTCGGGAAAAACGCATTGAAATACTTGAGGGTCTTGAAAAAACCAAAAATGAGGAGCTAAAAGAGCTGATGAAGTATTCAAAAACGTCGGTAGGAAAACTTATAAACCCGAACTTTATCACTGTCGGTTCAGAGATAAACGCAGGAGATGCTTTATCGAAGGTAAAAGAGGCACTTATCGAGCAGCCCTTCGCAAAATATGTATATTGTGTAAATAGTGAAGAGCATTTGGTGGGTGTTTTTGAGCTTCCTAACCTTCTCATCCAACCGTCTGATACACCGGTTTATAAATTTATGGAGCAGGATGTTATTGTTGCCCATTTGACAACCCCCCAAGAGATTGCCTTAAAAAGGATGCTGAAATATAAGCTATATGCGCTTCCTGTTATTTCAGACAACCAAAAAATGATCGGTGTCGTTACCTTTGATGACATGATTGAGGATATTGAAGAGAAGTTGTAATGAAAAGAATATTTAAGAGGCTACGGATTAAAATTTTTATTTTGTTAGCCGTTGTGGGGCCAGGGCTTATTACGGCGTTTGCCGACAACGACGCTGGAGGGGTCGCGACATATTCTGTTGCCGCATCGAAATTCGGCTACTCAATGTTGACAACTCTCATCCCCATTACCATTGTTCTTATGGTAACTCAAGAGATAGGCTCGCGTTTGGCTGTTGTTAGTGGAAAGGGATTGGGGGATTTGATACGTGAGAAATTTGGCATCAGAGTTTCCGTGCTGATCTTTGCGCTGCTATTTTTCGTCAATTTCGGAGTCATTATCCAAGATGTTGGAGGGCTAAAAGACGGACTTGCACTTTTCCACCTCAATTTGTGGATTTTTATGCCGGTTGTAATAGCATTTTTGTTCTTTTTCATAACAAAAGCTTCATATGCAAAAGTTGAGAAATTTTTCTTATTTTTAATATTCTTTTACATTGCATATTTCGTAAGTGCTGTGCTTGCAAAACCCGACTGGGGACTTGTGGGGAAATCATTGGTGATGCCAGTTGGCAAAGTCTCCTTTGACTATCTATACACTTCAATAGCAGTCCTTGGGACAACGGTTACTGCCTGGGGTCAATTCTTTATCAACAGCTATGTGAAGGACAAAAAATTGACTGTCGATAGAATCGGATACAACAGGCTTGAAATATATGTTGGTGCATTTTTGACGGACATCGTGACTCTTTTTATGATGGTGGCAGTTGCCGCTACGGTATTTGCCCATAATGTACAGATACAAGGAGCTGCAGATGCTGCGCTAGCTATAAAGCCGTTTGCAGGGGATTTGGCTGGAGTCATGTTTGGAGCTGGACTTATCGTAGCGGGATTTATCGGAGCTGCTATTGTTCCTCTTGCAACCGCATATGCATTCTCAGAATTCTTTGGCTACGAGGGGAGTCTGGACGTAAATTTCTCAAAAAGTAGACTTTTCTAT
>JAYRRJ010000028.1:0-3966 GCA_041910135.1 Candidatus Levyibacteriota bacterium | reverse complement strand
GCACTCTATATTTCGACAAAGCAAGCGGCATATCGGGAGGAAGAACAATTTTTGATGCGGAAGGACTTGAGACATACAATTCGTTCAAAAGCTCTTTCTCATGCAATATGGTTTTATCCATAATATATTTTCTCGGCTCGATACTCACTTGCCCTATGGCATCGCCCGTCTTGGCGTTCACCAGCACATTAATTTCTTTCACCGTATTACTGAACCGGGCAAGAAGAGAAGAGTTTGAATAAAGAAATATAAATCCGGCCACAACTACAAAAGGGGTAAAAATATACACCAGCTTTTTTTTGTGGAACAAAACAACAACCAAAAGCGCGATAAACAAAGCAAAAAATGAGACGCGGGATACTGTCCAGAAAAGCAAAACTACCCCAAGAAGAGAAGTTATGAGAAGAAAAAGTTTTATAAAGATATTTTTAAAGCCGAAGAAAAGCCCCACCAAAATTGGAATAACTAATACCAAATACGCTGCCAAATCGTAATGACCGGCAAAGGTTGAAGAGATGCGTCCCAACGGAGACACAAAAATTGCAGTACCCTTTGCGTATTGCTCGTTCATCGTCAAATATGCAGGAAAGGAGAGGAATTTCTGCCCAAATCCGTATGCGATAACGCCAACCAGAGACATAACAACCGTCCAAATCGAAAGCAAAACAAATTTTCTACTTTTAACAGCCGAGAATGCTACAAAAAACAATATGAGATATTCAATGTGCCGTAAATACGTCAGCAACGATACATTCGGATAGACATTCGCGATGGTCGGGAAAATGATAATTACCCCGTGAATGGTCGCGATTGCTCCGACTATCCAGTAGGCAAAAATTGGTATAGTCAGCGGAGTTTTTAAAGATACTTTTTTTGCCAAAAGTAAATAAATCCAGATACCAACTGTTGTTAGAACAAGAAAATCCTCAACTCTTACATACACCCATGTATTTTTTATATCGATAAGCGGGAGCTTCGGATACAGAGGAACAAACACCAATAAAAGAAGCAGGGACGATGGGAGCAAATACTTCAGAATTTTTTTAAATAAACTCATACAATAGTGTGCAATGCTTTTGTGTAGGTTGCGACAAGCTCCTTTTTCCCAAGTACAGCGCCAATAAAAATTATAAGTGCCGCCTTAAGTGTTAGCAAGTTTTTGATGTAAAAAGTCATCAAAAAAATTCCATGTTTTGTATAGAATGTCTGCAACCCCTTATATATATTGACTATCGCAAATTCCCTACTCGAACTTCCCTGCCCTTTGTGACGAATAGTGCCATAGGGCAAGAAGCACACCAGAAACCCTGCTTTTTTTGCACGATAACATATATCCATATCCTCTACATACATAAAGTAATCTTCATCGTAGCCTCCCAACTCTACAAATGCTTCTTTCCTAAATACCACGAATCCTCCGCTCGTAAAATCCACAGGTGTTTTTCCTTTCGGAGAATAGCGAAGACCCAAATGTTTCTCTAACCCTAGTGAGAATGCAAGAAAAGAGAGAGGATTGAAAAATGTTCCCGCGGTTTTCTCATTATTTCCTTCAAAATCAACTATTTTAAGTCCTGCAATCGCCAATTTTTTATTATTTTCAAACTCCCCGACAATTTCTTTGAGATTAAAACTCACAAGCTCCGAATCGGGATTGACGACAACAAGAAGTTTTCCCCCGGCCTTTCTTGCCGCACTGTTTATCCCGGACGCATACCCCTTGTTTTCCTTTGAAACATAAATAACTATATTTTTCTTGCTTTTTTTGTATTCCTCAACCACTTTAACCGTATTGTCGTGCGAGGCATTATCTTCAACAATTATCTCAACCTCCCCTTTCTCTATCTCGGAATGGAGGACGCTAAAAATTGAGTCAAGAAGACGCTTTATATAGGAAGAGGAATTGTAGGTTAATATAAGAAAGGAAATCGTAGGCATACGGCATTAACGGAACCAAGCTGCCCTCCCTAATTTGTAACTCAAACTTTCCTCGTTTCTTTGACCTATTTCTTTTGCAGGCACTCCCCCAACGATTGTAAGAGGAGCCACGTCTTTTGTAACAACCGCACCTGCCGCTACAACCCCACCGCGCCCAACCGTTACCCCCGGCAAAATTATTGCTCTTGGGCCGATAAAGACATAGTCCTCAATTATCACTTTTTCCATCCGTGCTTTTGTAAAATTAGAAGACATGACATCGTGTTCTGCGTTGTAAATCATAACATTAGACGCAATATCTACATGATCTCCAATTGTCAACTCCGTGCGGCCGTCCAAAACCGCCCATTCCCCGATAATTGTGTCGACACCAATCCTGATATTAAAAGGGTTATAAAAAGTAGCAAACATATGTATTGTTGACCCTTTACCGATTTTTATCCCGAAAATCCGGTACACTATGCGCCTCACGTGATGAAACGGAATATATCCCGTAACCCTCAATTTTGCACATACGTACTCTATCCAAATTGCATTTAGTCTTCGTGCTATTTTTCCATTCATATTAAGATACTACTTCTTCTATTACTTCAAGCACTTCTCTTGCTGCTTTATCCCACGTAAATTTTTTGTAATGCTCTTTCCCCTTTTCCCTCATTTTGTCTCGCAAGCCAGCATCATTCAATACATTTTCGATGGTTTTTTTAATATCCTCGATACTTTCAGGGTCAAAATAAACCGCAGCGTCTCCTCCCGCTTCAGGCAGGCTTGAAACGTTACTCGTCGCAACGGGGCACCCGTACCTCATTGCCTCCAAAACCGGAAGACCAAATCCTTCATACAAACTTGGCAGCACGAAAAGCTCAGCCTTCTTATAAAAGGCAGGCAAATCCTCGTCGGAAACATAATCGAGGAATAACACCCTATTTTCTACATCAAATTTCTTTGGTGAATTGAGGATATCTTCATACAGCCATCCTTTTTTTCCTATCACAACCAGCTGATATTCATCTTTTAATTGTTGTGGCAAACGCGAGAAAGCCTCTATGAGACGTGAGATATTTTTTCTCGGTTGGAGTGTTCCGACAAAAAGGATGAATTTTCCTGTTATACCAAACGTCTTTAGGTCGGTTGGGGCTTTATCCATAGATAATTCCTTCAGTCCCAGGTGAACTACTTTCACTTTCTCCGGGGCTGTTTTATAGAATTTAATTATATCATCTTTACTGCTTTGGCTGATTGTAATTACTTTTGCAGCTTTTTTTACCGAATACTTTGTCCATTTTGTCAGCTGGTATAAATCGTTTTTTTTGAAAGTTTCGGGAAAATGAAGGTAGGACAAATCCATAACCGAAACGATTGTCGGAACCGGAGAAACGCGAGGCGCGTAATGGGTGAGAGTCAAAAAGATATTGGGTTTTTTTCTTGACGTCATAAGGTGAAATGGAAGCCCGACTTGAGTCCAAAATTTTGAGGGTTTTACTATTCTATAGTTCCACCACGAAGTCTCATTAGGCAAGAAATCAAGCGGTAGGGACTTTAGATATATAACAAAATCATACTCAATTTCTCCCGCATCTCTTAGCTCATATAACTTGGTAAGAATTTGATAGGCATACTCGGAAATTCCAACACGGCGGACAACATTTGCTTCGTTTGCATCAATACCGATTGTTTTTTTCATAAAAATTAAAATCCGGGGTATACAACTTTTAATTTCTTCTTGTCGATATTCAATATGTCTTGAGCATCCGTTTTTGTCGACTCTGAGATACAAAAAACAATATCACTTTCTTTTGTCACCCAGGAAAGTTTTTTCTTTTGCACCTTAACGATTTTTTCCGCAGTTTCCCTTGGATATTTGTAAACAATCAGGTCGTACAAAATGGTCGCTTTTTTTGCTTTCTTTGCCGGCGGTTCCGTCCAATCGGATGTTATAAAAATATCAACAGGACCGACAAATTTCTCAATCGGGGTAAGATGAATGATGTTCCAAAGAATGTGAAGCGCGGTCGGGGGAATTCTGAATTT
>JAYRRJ010000027.1:0-7826 GCA_041910135.1 Candidatus Levyibacteriota bacterium | reverse complement strand
TAAAAAATACCGCAAGAGAGCTTTCAAAAATCCGAAAACAAGAACTTTTTGAGTCCGCAAAAATTTTGGGAATAAAAAAAATACATTGTCTTGGATTTGTGGATGGCACCCTCTCCAACAACCTCTACCACGAAGTGGCCAAAAAAATTAAGAAAAAACTTCTCCAGCTAAAACCCGAGTTCGTCATCACTTTTGAGCCTCACGGCATTTCAGGGCATATCGACCATATCGCAGTGACGTTCATCACTACATATGTGGTAAAACAACTCCTCTTCATAAAAAATCTCTACTACTACTGCCTTACACTTAAAGAAAGAGAAATGATGCCTGAAAATTATTTTGTTTATTTTCCGGATGGATATAAAAAAAATGAAATTGATTGGGAGGTTGATATAACCGATGTATGGGATACAAAATTAAAAGCAATGAACGCGCATGCGTCGCAAAAACACGATACAAAGACGGTCCAAAAAGCATTCAAAAACCTACCTAAGAAAGAGTACTTCTTAAAGTTTCAAAGATAATATACCTATTTGTTTTTTCTCTCGTAAGCACGTATAATCTCCACCACAGGTTAAGGGCCCCCTCGTCAAATGCATGGAGGGGAAACCCTCCGTGTACTTTGACAGACTGGTCAGAAAGGAGCAATTGTGGGTGCAAGCATCCTTGTTCACGTAGTGTGCAGTCGTGGCAATCAAGAAAATGTTTACGCCGCACTCGAGCGGTGGTCCGTCGAAGGAGTTGTGCGAAGCGAACTGTGGCTTTCCAATACAAAAGGGGCCAATGACGTTTTTGCCATCTTCACGGCCGACGAACCCACCATCATCGAAGCATTCGTCGAAGCAGTACCGCGGTATCTGCAACGGCGCTATTACGACGAAATCAACTCTTACCCTTGGGTGAACTGAGGGTACCAGGGAGAAACGCCGGACACTCCTACCGATACGCCGGCAGCATCACTGCTGCGCAAAAACCCCGCTCAAGGAGAGATTCCATGGCACAACAACATCCGTATGGTCATCTTCGTGCACTCCTCAATGAGGAAGAGCACCAAAATGGGCATCATCACGAGAGCGCGTGGACATACAGCCCCCGGAACAACGGGCGCAACAGATGGGCGACCATTGGCGCACTTGCAGTCGGGCTTACGCTTGACACCCTCATCGTTTTTGGAGCTGTGAAGCTCTTCCGTAGGCTCGTGCGCTGACCAGTTCCTCCCCTCGGGGACCCTACATCGGGTTCCCGGGGGAACCCTACAAATTCTGAAGATGTTATTATTTGAGTGCTTCAATTCCGGGAAGCGTTCCATTTTCGATATATTCAAGCATTGCCCCACCACCCGTTGAGATATGGGTGATTGTATCCAAATATTCCTTTTTTGAAATTGCAGCCAGAGTATCACCACCGCCGACTATCGAAAGCAGTCCCTTGTTTTGAGCGATGGTGTAGTACAAAAAGTCGGTTCCCCTGGCATATTTCGGGTTCTCCATATATCCGACAGGCCCATTCCAGATGAGTGTTTTTGAAGAAAGAATCGCTTTTGCATAATCGGCTTGAGCTTCAGGACCGATATCAAGAATCATATCATGAGCTTCTACTTCCGAAATCTTTTTAACAATACCATCATTCCCTTCTTTGCTTCCCACCACAACATCCCGAGGAAGGAGAATTTTCGTTTTTTTCTCTTTTGCATGCCTGACTATCCTCTTTACATCATCAACCATTTCTTTTTCACACAAACTCTTTCCAACAGGATACCCCAAAGCAAACAATAATGTGTTAGCAAGCCCTCCGCCAAGAATGAGATAGTCGGCAATTTCTGTTAGACGAAACAGTAATTTCAACTTTGTCGAAACCTTCGCGCCGCCGATAATCGCAGCGAAAGGATGCTTGGGGTGCTTGAGCGCATGTCCGATTGTTTCAACTTCCCGCTCCATTAAGAGTCCGCCGAAATGAGGCAATAATTTTGGAACTTCGGTAATTGAAGCACAATTCCTGTGAGATACGCCAAACGCATCGTTGACATATACATCGGCAAGAGAAGCCAATTTTTTTGCAAATTCAGGATTTGCCTCTTCCTCTTCTTTGTAAAAACGAATATTTTCAAGAACAACAATTTCTCCATATTTTTGTTCCTCAAATATTTTTTGTGCTCCCTCCGACATAAAATCATCGACCACTGTAAGTTTTACATAGAATAAATATTTATGAAGACGTTTTGCAATGGGACGCAAAACCATTTTGTCATCCCACCCCTCTGGTCTTCCTAAATGGGAAATAATAATAAGTTTATTGTTATCTTTTAATAACTTTGAGATTGTAGGGAGGGTTGCGCGGATACGCTCATCGTCGGTGATTTTGTTTCCCTTCATGGAAACGTTGAAATCAACCCGCAAGAGCACTCTCTTGTGCTTAATGTGCGCCTTATCGATGTAAATTATCATGGCAGAAGCGTTGGTTCTCCAATGTATTCATGAACCGTATGTGCCGTCCCAACGATGTTGAGTTTTTGAAATAATATCTCAAGCTCTTCCGAAAGTTTTTTTCTGACAACTTCTTTATCGGTCTCGGACATTAACCACATCTCTTTCTTGAATGGTCCAACAGCTTTTTTTCTCAATTTGTAGAGAAACTGTTCATCACTCCATCCTTCTTCCCGTTCATTTTGCAGTGAGGAAGTGACATACTCATACATTTTATTGCGCAATGCTTCGGGCATAGTGTCAAAAATAATGCTCAAAAAACCAGTTGCAAGATGGATTTCGACTGTTCCCACCTCCGGAAATTTCCCAAACATTTCGTTAGGAAGGGTTGATGCACCATGCTGAACCGGTCCGGCCAAGTGATATTTCTTACGGGCAACCTCCCCGATACTTCTTAGAACGTCAAAATCTACCTTTACCTCTTTTAGCGTTCCGTCGGGATTGGGAACCCCACCGTGACTTGTTCCGGTCTGGACGCTCACTTTTGAAATGATATTGAGATTTTCATTTGAAAGTTTATCCAAATACCCACTCATAAATGCCTCAAAATCTTCAACATCGGAATTCTTGTCCCCAATATGCCCAATCTCACCACCGACTGCAACAGTTATCCCGGCAGGCTGCATGCTGCGGATAAATTTCGTGAGAAGTGCGGTCATCTCAAAATTATCTTTTTGCTGTTCGTCTTTCGTCGGAAGCGAAAGGTCGACTAAAGTTGATGCATCGATATCGATATTATAAAAAGAAGCAGCCAAAGCATCCTTTATCGAAAGCTCAATTTCATCTATCTGACCTTGCGGATACTCTTTATATTTCTCGGTGTTGAATTGATAGTGGTCCCCCTGCAAAAAGACCGGGCCCCGGTAACCCTCCTTAATAGCAGCGGCCAAAACACAAACGGCGACCTCATCTTGGTTTTGCTGGGTATATACCATTTCGCTTCTAGATATTTCAAAGACAAACGCGGAGGCTTCATGAACTATCGCTTTTTTGAATACTTCGCGTGCGAAATCATATGTTATTGCCCTGGTATTCATTGCGGGGACGGTAAATCCTTTTACCTCACCCCCTCCAAATGCCTGATATAAAGGGAAAATTGAAGCAGGAAAAATACCAAGACTCCTTGCAAGCTTCCGTATATAAACGCGGGAAAGATGTCTCACTTGCGAATCATCGGACAGAACGGCAGAATATATAAGATAATCGATACCAAACTCCTGAAGTTTTCCCTCATCCTTAATCGTAATGTCTTCATCGTTCATAAGAACTACATCGGAAAGATTTTGATCAAGCTCAGCTACACTCTGAAAAATCATAGTACTATCCAGAGTACAGGAGAAAGGCAAAGCCAGTCAAGTGCGGCAATCACATACACCAAAAAAAACCGCGTCGGATATTGTCAATTCCCGTATGACTTGAACATTCCACGAATTAGCGTGTATAATATCAGGTTTTTGCAAAAAAAGATTGGCTTTTTGCGTGCCAAAAATTATTTTTTTGCCAGTTCTTTGAAAATTTAGATCACACTTTCGTTTTCCATATTCTATAAAGCAGGAATATTTTGAAGGTGGCTTTTTTGTCGCTATTTTTTAGTGGCTTAAAAGCCATCTTCAAGCTGAACGAAAGGACAGTTTGGAAAAAATATGGCTGGAGTAGTTCATGGCAGTTTGGAAAAAAGAGGAGGAAAAGGATACTCCGACGGCCGACTGGTTCGGGTCGCTTCTCAGAAAGAGCGGCTTCGAGCCTGAGCGGCTCTGGATCCGGGACACAACCCATTTTGCCCGCGCCGGCGGATTCGTATTCCAGCTCGGACGGGAACACATCGAGGCGACAGGCCGGGTCGCGTCTGGAGTCCGGGTGGCGCTTATGAAGCGCAATGCCCACAAGCTCACCGACCTTTATGAGGATGGCCTTTCGGTCGTCTTCAAAACGCCGGACGCTATTGCTGCGTTTCGCGAGCTGCTCAACAACAGCGACACTCTAACGGAGGCTCTCCGGCGACGGATGGCCAGAGCACACGCCCGCGGCCAAGAAGAGGCACGGAGAGTACATCCCGTGGCTACAGACTGGAGCGAGGATTTCCGGCTTGCACGCGCAGGTGGCCTCGCATGAGCAGCAGCAACGACCTCATCCACATCGATGAGAACATCAGGCTCTCCTGGGGGACCATC
The DNA here is from genome assembly GCA_041910135.1 of Candidatus Levyibacteriota bacterium. GTDB lineage: Bacteria > Patescibacteriota > Microgenomatia > Levybacterales > GWA1-39-11 > JAUSNA01. The sequence goes on along the minus strand of JAYRRJ010000027.1, from coordinate 3,172 downwards.
CGCGTCCAATGCGATATCCCTACAAGCGACCCGTCGCTTGAGGCCAACCTGCGTGCAAGCATCCGCTTCAACGCCGGGTCAGCCCGGAGCAAAGAAGATCGCGTTGCCCTCGAAAAGGTCATCGCGCTCAACTTCGAAGATGTGCGTCATCTGCACGTAGACATCTCGCCGTTGGACCCATCCATCGAGTCCTCACTGGTTCCCAGTCCGGCTGGGTAAACCCATACGGCACCAGCCGTACAAGATCTTCCCTACGGAGGAAAAGAGGATGGAAGGTGTCCTAGGTAGAGCTGCCTTCAGCGTTGTGGTCCTCACCCTTATCATGCTCTTTGCCTTCCTCCCGCTTTGGAAGGAAAAGCGCAAGAAGGTGCGGGACCGCAAGTACACCCAAGACATGGCGCGACAATACCTCGCCCATGCTCCATACAACGACACAGGACGTGCTTCTGGGAGAAGCAGCGTTCCGGAAACGGTGCTTCTCGCATCGCGGGATACGAAAGGAGGCGACTCAAACGACACGATAACCTAAGTTCAAGGCACCCTTCCCCCCGCTTAGCGGGGGGGCACAAGCCCACAGTGGCCGTGCGAAAAAGGGTGCCTTTTCGTATTTGCTACAATAAAAATATGGACGAAGAATTAAATCACAGACTGATATTTTTTTCTCCCTGGTCTCTACTGTTCCTTTTCTTAATAATAATTCTTGGCAACCTATTTATTATTGATGTAGCTTTATTCTGGAATAACTCACACACGAAAGAAAAATCGCTTACTACTACAACTATTCCCTCAAAAACCCCTACTATCACAAATGACACATGCTCCAAAGCCTGCAAAGAGGAAATTGCAAAAGCTGTTGCCGATGCAAAGCTTAATCAAAACCCCGCTACCAATAGCAACACTACTTCCTCTATTAAGGAATTTTTCATACCGCTCGGCTCGGGGAGCAGTACGTCTTCCGATTGGGAAGACGTACCCGGAGCACAGGCATACATTGACACCACTTCCTATCCATCAATAAAAACAGTAACTTTTGAAGTATCTCTTTATACTCCTACAGCTAACCAAACGGCCTACGCACGGCTCTACAATATCACAGACAAACATCCGGTTTGGAATTCGGAGGTAAGAATTGACGGAGGAACACCAAAGCTACTCATTTCTGAAGCGATAAAGCTTGATAAAGGGAGCAAGCTCTACGTTGTCCAGATGAAAACCCAGCTTCAGGCGCGCACTAACCTCGAGAACGCAAGGGTACATATCATTACATATTGACAGTTGATACAAGGTGGTAAATTTGAAGAAGGTGTTCAGTCTTGCTTTGTGAATAGATTATCAAACAACAAAGTAAGCGGAGCTTGCTTCGTCAATCTAATAATTGACGAAGTAGTTGATTTTAGCGTTTTTCTTAACGTTTGCTATCCATTCTTGATATTTTTGGGCCAATTTTTGTTGTTCCATTTGTTGTCGAAGGCTCTTCTTAGCTGCTTCTTGGTCTTTTTCGTTGGCAACGAGGTCTTTATTTTTCTCAAGAAAATCGTTAAATTCCTTATCGGTTACTTTTGCCTGGTCTCCCAAAATTTTTGTGACCAACAATTGAACTTTTACCTCATCCCGAAATCTTTCTTTTGTTAGACCCTGTGTTGCCAATAATGCATCAAGGTTCTGACCTTGTGCTTGGAATTGTTTTTGGATTTTTGATACTTCATTGTCTATATCTTTCTCAGTAACCGATATATTTTTCTTGCTTGCCTCCTGATACACTAATGTGCGTGTGATTACTGAATCAAGCGTCGCTTTACCGCTTTGAGTTTCCAAATCCTTAATTATTGCCAAGCGTGAAATCGGTTGTCCATTAACGGTTGCAGCAACAACAAGGCTTTTCCCGAAAAACACAACAAGCGCCAACACAATAACAACAATTGCCAGAATGAGTGAGCGTCTATTTTTTGGGTCTAATACTTTATTGCGAAGGTCTGTAACGGTTGCACTTTTCTTTTGTGGTGCAACTTTCATTGACGAAACGGAAGTTCTTGCGCGGGAAACTTTTGCAGGTGCTTTTTTTGTAGTTGCTTTTGAAGATTTGACAGGAGTCTTCTTTGCAGTTTTTGTTGTTGCCATGCGACAAGATTATAGTATCAACAATTGTTTGTCAATACCTTTTTGGAAAGCCTCCCTTCTTTCACAATTCGTACAAATATTTTATATAGCTTTGCATAGCAATTCATACGCTTTAGAAGCATACAGAAAGGAGGTGGTATATGGGCATTTTAGAACTCATTTTCGGAGTACTGATTTTTTTGTTTTTGGTAAATCTTTTTTGGGCACTCATCCCAATTCCTAGAACAGCCGGAGGAGCAATTGTATTGATATTGGTAGTGCTTTTGGTGCTAAGACTGATGCACGTATTTTAATTGCGTATTGACAGGCTGAATTCCCTCTAGCTATGCTTAGGCTATGGAGAATAAAATCAAGGAATTTGTTATTCGGGCTCGTGCCGATAATGCAACTGATGAAGAAATCGTAAAAACTCTCCTTGAGCAAGGATGGAAATTGGACCAGATTCAACCCCACCTTCGTTCTTCCAATTCCTTGCATGGCATTATTCCTCCAAAACCTTCATCCGTAGTATCCCAAGACTTGGGTATGTGGGATTCGTTCCAGCATATATTGATGTTTATTAGCCTTTATATAATGGCTACTACAATAACAATATTTCTTAATTATTACATCGATTATTGGCATTTGGGAATGTCATCAATAGGCTCATATGGAAATGTTCAGGAAACGGCAAACCGGGCACTCATTTCAGGCTTATCTGCCTCCTTGATTGTTTCGTATCCGTTCTTTTCATACTTTTTTATTTCCATTAACAAAAGAAAAATGGAAGTACCGGAAATTGTCAAACTCGAATTACGGAAAGTTTTTATTTATCTCACACTTATTATTACTTTTATAATCACCCTATGCCATCTGATTTTTTTAGTTTTTCAAATACTCAACGGTTTTATTTTACTTAATTCTGTCCTTCATTTTTTTGTAACACTGAGCGTATCAGGCTCCATATTCTCTTATTTTTTGAATGAAGTACGACATGACCGGTTTGTAAAAAATAACCATGAGTAAATATTATGCTTTTATTATATTTCTTGGATTATTTTGCATGGCACTCATC